>RPOO01000372.1 GCA_003857025.1 Methanothrix sp. | reverse complement strand
CCTTTGCGCGTTCCTTCAAATCATCAAGCCCGAATTGGAAAGCCGTCTTACAAACTCTGTGGCAAGCGGCTTCACCGGTGACATACCGATCAGCTTTTACTCGGATGGGATCCGGTTTGGATTCGAGCATGGAAAGATCATTTCGATTGAATCTTACAGGGTGAAGAACGAAAACGCCCAGGCGCGCTTTCCAGGACTTACATTCCTCCAGCTTGTATTTGGGACGAAGAGTCTGGCCGAACTGGTCAACTGGTATCCGGATTGCTCCGTGTCCCAGTATTCCGATGCCTATCCCATTTTGGATGCTCTCTTTCCTCCCGCTACGTCCAATGTCATCCCGTTATGTTGATCTGGTGAAGATTGTTCGGCTTATAAAACGCAAAACAGCGATCAAGAAATACACCTTGCTCGCTGTTTTTGATGACCCATGACCAGGTCAGGATTCAATAGATTAATTTTCTCTATTCATACTTCAGCGCATTCACCGGAAGCAGAGTCGCCGCACGAAGCGCCGGGTACAGGCCTGAAAGAAGCCCAACCAGGGTGGCAAAGACCAATCCAAAGATCGGCAGCCAGATCGGGGTATACACAGCCGTTGTAGGCGGCAATCCACCCGTGGTGGCCGTCTGGGAACTGAGATAGCTCACCAGTACCAGGTTCAGTACGTATCCGCCTCCCCAGCCAATGGCGACACCCCCCAGACCACCGATCAGACCGATCCCGGAGGCTTCTCCGAGGAAGATGCCGAGCACATCCCGGTTGGTGGCTCCCACCGCTTTCATCAAACCGATCTCGCGAGTCCGTTCCAGGATCGCCATGGCCATGGTATTGGCAATTCCGATCGCAGCCACCAACAACGCCACAGCGCCCACACCGCCGAAGACAAATTGCATGATCGTGAAAAAGCTGTTGATCCCTTGAATGTATTCCTGCGGGGTGAAGGCCTGGAATCCCATCTCCTTGATCTGCTCGGAGATCTCCAACGCCTGTTTGACATCCTGCACGGATACGGTGATCTGCTGGTAACCATCTTTAGTCCGATTGACCGGCTTCCCCATCGCCCAGCCATTGAAGGAAGCAATATCTTCGATTGGCATATAGATGGTGTAGTCCGATTCGGATCGCGATTCGGTCAAAATTCCCACCACCCGAACTGGAACGGTCTTGCGCACTTCCTGCCCATCGGACGTGTATTTGATCAGGATCAGCTTCATGCCCTGTTCCATGGGTTTGGGCGGTTCCGGGGGAGGCATTCCTGGACGGGCTTTCGGATCATAGAAGTTGTTGAGCACTGGTGCGCCCATGATGGCTGTGCCAGGCTCCAACTCCAACGTCCCTTCCTGCAGTTTGAAATCAAGGTCACTGAGGTCATGGGTCCCCACGCCCATGATATTTCCCCACGATTCCATCCTCCCAACCTTGATTTGGGCTCCCATCTGAAGAAAATCGCGGGGAATGACTTTCACTACACCCGGAATGGCCGCGATCTCAGATAACGCTGT
>RPOO01000377.1 GCA_003857025.1 Methanothrix sp. | reverse complement strand
GCCTCGGCTGTGTTTCGTTGCGCCCATCCCAACCATTCCGCGGGAGCCTGGTATCTGGCAGGAGCAGCCTGGGTAAAATGGATCCCCAAACGGGTGCAGATCAACATCAGGGAACTCAGCACGTTGGTGGCATCGCCAATGAAGGTGACATTAAGGTCTTCCAGCTTTTTTCCTGCCGGAGCGTGTTCGATCATCGTGAGGACGTCACACACCACCTGGGTCGGATGGTTGTAATCGGTCAGCCCGTTGATCACAGGTACTGTGGCATATTTGGCCAGATCGGTGATGGTCTGGTGTTTCAATGTGCGGGCTTCGATCACATCGCACATCCGCGAGAGGACCTGGGCGGTGTCGTACAGCGATTCGCGCACCCCCAGATGGATCTCACCGGGTTTCAAATACAGCGCGTGTCCGCCCAATTCTGTCATGGCCACTTCAAAAGAGACACGGGTTCGAGTGGAAGGTTCTTCAAAAAGCATTGCCAGCGAGGCGTCTTGGAGCAGTTTTGGAGTGCAGCCCTGCTTGTCGGCAGCTTTGATCTGGCGTGTGAGCTGAATCATCTGGAGAAGCTCCGCTTTGGTGAAGTCTTCCGTGTCTACAAAGTGTCGTACCTTCGGCATCTGGGTCTCCTTATGATTGCTGTGTGAGTTGTTTTAGTGGAAATCGGCGACAGGCGGCATCCATTCGTCAATGCTGCGCAGCACACGCGGAACCAGCGCGTACCCTTTCACCTTGATCCCCGGGATCGCGGGCAGGGTGCGGCGTAAAAACTCCCTCATTTGATTATTGTCTTTGAAGCGGGCTTCGATCGAAAGGTCAGTGGATCCCTGCCCGTATGCCACATACGAAATTTCAGACATCGAGAGCAACCTGTCGAGGATGGCCTGTTCGTGATCCATGGAGGCTTCCAGGAACACATCCACCGCCACAACATAATCAAAGGCGTATGGATTGACGATCGCCGTCAGACGAATGATGCCTCTTTCGATGAGCGAATCGATCCGGTTTCGCACGGTCCGTTCATTGAGTTTGTGCTTGCGGGCGATATCCGCGGAGCTGAGACGGGCGTTCTTGCGCAGCTCACAGATGATGGTGTGATCGAGATTATCAAACCGGTGTTTGGTGGCCATATTCTTTCCGATTAGGAATGTTGTTTTTCCGATAATTTAGAATAGTATAGCATTATCAAGCTGATTAACCAAATAATTCGTGCGACATACCAACCGGGAACGCTTCCTGGCTGGTGAGACAGCGTCCTCATCAAATCCCGTCTTTTGGTACAATAGAACACTTATGATAGGAACATGGATCAACTTCGCAGCCATTATCGCAGGCGGATGCCTGGGCGTTCTACTCGGTGGAAGACTGAGTGACCGTGTCAAATCAACCATTCTCGGCGCAATGGGTTTGTTTGTTGTTGCCATGGGAGTGCAGATGTTTTTGAAAACATCCAATTCATTATTCACGCTGGGCGCGCTGGTCATCGGCGGGCTGCTGGGTGAATGGTGGAAAATAGAGGAAGGCGTGACCCGTCTGGG
>RPOO01000352.1 GCA_003857025.1 Methanothrix sp. | reverse complement strand
GGAATCATTGACTCCAGCCTAGATGAGGGTTCTTCTTTTTTATCTTCTTCAGATGCCTTTTGGCCACGAAGCCTTTCGAGAATTGCCCTAGCACGAATATCGGGACTGCCACTATGATGAGGAGCGCCCTTCGATGTTGAAGATCCAATTGCTAAAGCAGGAACAAGGCAACAGGGACTGAAACTTCCGCCAAGATCATAATGCTCATCTGCGATAGGATCCTCCGGATCAGTTTCGCTCAGAGAAACGGAATTGGGGGGCCATCGTGCTTCGTCTTCAACACGGGCCAATTCGCGGTTCAATTCGACCTCAAATTCTTGACGAAATCCACTTACCATCATCGTTTCACGTTCTATTCTTCGCACGAGAGTATTGTAAGCCTCCTTAATGATGATAAGCAGCTTCAACTTCCCAGAAATGTCTTTTCCATCCTTAATCATTTCATATGCATTGACCAAATTCCAAAAAGCGTTATCACTTGATTTTTGTGAATCAAACCATAATTTTGCATTATTCGAGAGTCTTTTGAGAAGGCTTATTCTTGAATACTCTGAACATCTACATTCGATAAGCTCTTTTTTTAGGGCATCCGAAAAAAGAAGCTGTCCTTCTGGATTTTGTTCGCTTAACGATTTACTTAAGAAGGAATAGCCATAAACGGTATTATATATGTCCTCAATATCGGTTAACAAATTCAAACGGTAGTTAAAGTCAGGAAACTCATCACGGAGTCTTCGATACATCATTACGGGATCTTTGACTATTGGTCTGCATTCATCATCAAGCCATTTCTGAGCAACAAGAGGAAGGTTCTCTCCCAAAAAGCAATTCCGCTTTTGCGCCATACTATAAGCAGATTTGCTTTTTCCTAGTTTATCATAAATCAAACGTATTTTATATTGCACAAGCTGCATTTCTACATATTTTTTTTCGATCACGAATGCTCGTTGAAACTCATGTCTTGGCGGTATCAGATAGCTGCAAAAGCCACCTAAATCTCCACAAATATTAAGATCCAATACATCACCGATAGCATTTAATAATTCAAGATGTTTTGGGATATCGGGATCTTTTGAATCAATCTTATTATATCTCGTTATCAAATCAAGAAGGACCTCTTGACCTGAGTTTAAAAAAATTTTTATGGTAGGTGATAAGTTATCCAGATAAGGACCCTTCCGCTGCAAGACTCCGCCAGCAATTGGTGACATTGATTCTGTGCTCTGAGTCGCCATGCTATTTAGGAAACTATTGCCTGCGATTTGCATCACATTCGCTATATATGCGGCCGAATTTTTGCTCGCAGGATATGCTCGCTTTTTCCCAATCGTGGTTTCCAAAGGACGGCTGCTTTTATGACCAGTATTTTCGCGGACGAATTTCTTTCTCATGATCGAAACCTCTTAATTGATAGACCGATTAATTGGTTCTTCGCTGTTTCAATTTCAAGTGGCTTACCACAATTATCTTCGCTCAATCGGATCGCAACGGCAAGCAGACAAATATTAATTTAAATAAATAGTTTTATTTATGGTCATATTAAGAGAATC
>RPOO01000376.1 GCA_003857025.1 Methanothrix sp. | reverse complement strand
GCAATCCGAAATAACTCAATTGGTTTCAAGGATTGCCTCCATATGTCCATCGCCGTTATGCAGAATGGAGCTGATCAACCCATCTTCGAGGTGGATCGTTCTCTGCGTGTGAGCAGCGATTTTTGAGTCATGAGTTACCATCACAATCGTGGTTCCTTGCTCATGAAGTTGATGAAGTAAGGCCATGATTTCGACACCAGATTTACTGTCCAGATTTCCGGTCGGCTCATCCGCGATTATCACCGCAGGGTGATTGATCAAGGCACGAGCAATGGAAACCCGCTGTTGTTGACCTCCGGAAAGTTCCTGAGGTTGGTGGCTTATCCGGTCGGCCAATCCAACCTGTTCAAGCATCTCCATGGCTTCTTTCTCACTTTCCTCCCGGCTGCGATGATTCTCACGGTTGTAGATCTGTGTAAGCATCACATTTCGCAGAGCGGAGGTTCGCGGTAACAGATTGTACGCCTGGAAGATAAAACCTAATTTCTGGTTCCGAATCATTGCCAGTTCTGCCTTATTCATTTCGCTGACATCCAAACCATCCAGGATATAGGTGCCAGATGTTGGACGTGACAGACACCCAAGTATGTGCATCAATGTGCTTTTTCCCGACCCCGACGGACCCATGATCCCCACAAATTCCCCTGCTTCGATAGTGATGCTGATCCCATCCAATGCCATCACGGTTGCGTCGCCCATCCCGTAATGCTTGGTGATCTCTACGGTTTCGATTATCTTGGGGCGAGCCATCAGTTCGTCTCCAGTAAGCCAGTGCTTACAACATCTCCAGGGTTTAGGCCGGATTTCACTTCGGCATTGATGGTATCCATTATGCCGATATCCACTTTCGTAAACGTCAATACATTATTCTTTTGAACGAACACCCCATATACACCCGAACTGACTTCATGCAGGGCATCCACAGAAACCAATGTGGCAGCATCAGCCCGCCCACCGATCACATCGATGGATGCGTTCAAGCCGAGCATCAAGTTTTCTTTCACAAGCTGCGAGACATTGTCCAATTCAGCGGTGCCTTTAACCAGAGTGGAGCCGTTTTCACTAACTAAGGCCGGGCTGACTTCAACGACTTTGCCGGTATAGGTTTTTTCGGGCAATGAATCGAAGATAACCTCAACGTTGTAACCCGGCGCCACATTGTCCCAATCTTCTTCATCCAGATAGAATTCAATCATCGGAGTGGTGTTATCTGCGATCGTTATCACGGCATCTGTTCCAACTGAATCTCCTACGGCAATCGTTACCGATGTGACCATCCCAGTAATTGGCGAGGTGATAGTTGCATACTGGAGAGATTTCTCGGCGGTTTTCAAAGCCTCTTTCGCCTCTTCCAGGGTCGTCAGACTGGATCCAGTGGCATCCGAAGGGATTTCCTCTCCCTTCAGTGCTGCCAGATAGTACTCGTTTTCTTGTAATGTTGCCTTCGCCAATGTGTATGCCGCCCGGGTGGACGCGATTTCAGCATCATTTGGTTTGCTGGTCGTCTTCGTTGTTCCGGAGCGGGTTCGTTGAACCGATGTAAACATCTCTGGAACATAGGTCTT
>RPOO01000364.1 GCA_003857025.1 Methanothrix sp. | reverse complement strand
CTGGGCTTGGGGAGCGGGTGGCCAGATAGGGCTAGTGGCGTATTTCATGACACGCCCGGACGTTTGGAGTGCTGAGAGCAATCGCCGCAGGGCTCCCTAAGGCGTCGAAACGGCGGTCCGGGGCCAGGTAGGCGGCCTACTGGCCCCGGACCGGCACGCCCCCCCCTACGGTAGCGTCGTGCGACACAGGGATTACCGTCCTCCTCCGATCCCCCGCCGTGTCATCTGGCTAGCTCTGTGGGTCGCAGTCATGGCGCTCGTCATCCTGGTCGCCGCATTCGTCGCCGAACTGCTCTGGATCTGGTTTGAGGATCTGGACCGCTAGCCACGGCGCCGTCCTGGCAGGGCTGTCGGGAAGTCCGCAGCGGTGCCGATCAGCTTTGTGCCACTGACCCAGAGGTCGGCCAGGTTGCCCGCCGTGTTCTCCGCCCGCAGTCGTGAGCCGGGGTCCATTGCCACCCACCCATCCCAGTACGAACTTCCACTTTGGGAGGTCGTCAGTCTCACCAGCACGACATGTGCGCCGGACGGGTCGAACGCATGAAAGAGAACGGAGCCCTGGCCCGAGGCGTGCGAGTAGACATTGATGGACTTCACCAGGACGGTGATCCCTTCGGGAACGGTGAAGAGATCGGCGGCCGCAGCGTTAGCTAGTCGCCCGCTGTAAAGCCTGTCGGATCGGACTGGCACGCTCTGGGCCTACTGCTGCAACGGTTCTAGCGGTCCGGCCCGAGGCGTCGTCGCTGGCTATCGATGCGGTTGTCTACGTCGTGGTCGATGAACCTGGACACCTGCGGCGGATCGAGCGTCGTCACCACGCCCGCCTCCAGAGTCCGGTAGCGGTGGACGCAGCAGAGATCGCCCGGTGTCACCGTGACCTGTTGCATGGCCTGTCGGAAGTTGCCCGCCGCCGTGTGGTACTGGTCGATGAAGTCCTGATCCCATGAGTTGACGCTGGCGGTCATGGCCACGTCGCCCGGAGGCGGGAAGTAGGTGCGAGGGTGCCCGCCCCGGTACCTCTTGCCAATCTTCCACGTAACGCAGACGGCAGCACTGGCGGGCATGTGCGCACCTGCGGCCGTGCCTGCGTTCGATCCGCCCTGGACCGCAGTGAGTCCCGCCTCTGAGCTGAGGTCGATGACCTCGACGGAGCCCAGGACGTAGGCAGGGTGGATCAGGGGGATGAACTTCTGGACGTACTGGTCCCGCAGCTGAGTGGCCAGGGTGTTGAGCACGCCCTGCGAGAAGGAGGTCAGGTCGTCCTTCGCCCAGTGAAAGATGTTGATGCACGCTACGCCGTCCATCTCACCGTGGCATATGACCTTGGCGACGCCCTGCACTGGCTTTAAGGGTGGCATTGGCTCCGGTTCCTCCGATCGAATTTGGGTCGATTCGAAGCTAGCAGCTCTGGCCACTAGAGGTGGACAGAGCTGGGCACAACCGGCCCGAACCTGTGAACGAACACCTGTTCGGGTTGACACGTGTGGATGATGATCGGTGAGCGACCAGGACCGTCGCTCACTTATTCACAATTCACAGGGCCTACTACTACTAGTTACCTAGAAAGGACAGCAGTAGTGATTGAGGATAGTGGACAAACGTTAAGTCTGCACGTGTTCGAACGCAACGAGCATCGACCGCCGAAGG
>RPOO01000351.1 GCA_003857025.1 Methanothrix sp. | reverse complement strand
TGCACCCGAATAGACGAGAACTGGTCGGTCGGCATCGATCCCGGTTCGACCGAATACTGCAGAAATGCCTTCCGGCGGAACGTACATGGCGGGAAGACCGTTCCAGGCCGACCGGAGGACCCCCTCACTCAGATAGACGGCCCGCGGGATGTGCCCCATGATGTAGTCATGCACGTTCGGCTGCACATCCAGGATGGAGAAATCATCGTTGATGTGCTCTTTTAGCCACTCTGTCGATACCCATTTCACGATGCTCTTGCCAGGAGGATAGGGATAGGTCTTCATTTCGATCACCTTTAACGGGATTCGTGGATGCTTGAGGATGACTTGACGGATTGCTTTTTATGAATGACTTGAGATCAGGTAAGAGACAAATATCAATTCAGAAAGCAAACCTCAATCCGAATAATCTTAATATTAGACATTGATAATTAATCAAGTTAACCCGTGCAAATGCGGAAACTATACACAATCTTTATATTCAATACAGCTCTATAAAGCTCCGGGAGAGTTGGAATGGAGTTTCGGTTTGACAACTACATTCTGAAGGCTTTTTTGGCTTCAGGGCTGCTATCTGTGGTTATGATGGTCCTTGCCTTGGGTCTGATTCAGCTGTTTCGCTATGGACCTTCGCTGCCGTGGTCCCTCATCCTCATCATGGCTGCTGTTGCCTTTGTCCTATCTGCCTCCTTCTTCGAGAGGTACGAGGTCGGCTCCATCATGTGGTCGATGCTGGTTTCTCTCATGGCCACGCTGATGTTGACGCTTCTGTCCGGCGGCGTCATGTATTCCTTCTCGGCAAACCGGCAATCCTGGGAGGAGCCGCTCTCGGGCCTGGCCATCTGCATGATCGTGTCCATGACGCTGCTCAATTATCTGAAGAAGAGCCTTGGTGAGATTGAGTACTGAGATCGTAATAGATCCCGTTTTGAATCGAGTATTAGGTTCTAATACTAGCAGCATGTTAGCTCCAGCAACAATGCCGACGAAGATGGTCGACTCCTACGGGCGAAAGGTCACAGGCCTTCGAATTGCCCTCACGCCTCGTTGCAATCTCAAATGCATCTACTGCCACCACGAGGGCGAGGTGAAGCCGGAAAAGGAGATCTCCGGGGAGATGGTGGTGAGCGTGGTGAAGGCCGCGGCAGACCTTGGCGTGCGTTCCCTGAAGTTCACGGGCGGAGAGCCACTGCTCCGTCGTGATCTGGCCGATCTGATACGGCAGATGCCCAAAGACCTGAACATTTCCCTGACTACCAACGGCATCTTTCTTGCCGAGCAGGCAAAGGCGCTGGCCGAGGCCGGGCTTAACCGGGTGAACGTGAGCCTGGATTCCCTCAAGCCTGAGACCTACGCCGCCATCACGGGCTGCAAAGAGGGCGACCTGGAAAAGGTGCTGGCGGGAATCGATGCGGCGAAAGAGAACGGACTGGTCCCCATCAAGCTGAACGTGGTAGTCCTCAAGAAGAATGAAGCTGAGATTCCAGATCTGATCGAGTTCTGCCGCCGCAAGGGATTGATACTGCAGCTCATCGAGCTTCTGGATCTCCAAAGCCTGGGCGTTTCGGGCGATATCGAGGGCATCGAGCAGAGTTTGCAGGCGCAGGCGGATCGGGTCAGCACCCGCGAGATGCACCGGCGCAAGAAGGACTATCTGGACGGGGCGAAACTCGAGGTGTTCCGGCCTAAGGACAACACCGAGTGTTGCGCCAACTGCACCCGGCTGCGGGTGACCTCTGA
>RPOO01000350.1 GCA_003857025.1 Methanothrix sp. | reverse complement strand
TTTGTTCTGGAAATCTATGCAGGAGCCACGGGACGATCCGAATGCTGAAAGACCGCTCACGGTTTCCAGGAAAAATCTCCGAGTGGGCTGCTTTTGCGATCTGGCGACCAGCACGAAAACGAGGGCGGATTATACCGTAGTGGCCACGGTGGGAATGGACAGGGCGGAAAATGTCTACATCCTCGATATCCTGCGCGGGCGCTGGGAGTGGCCTGATGCCTACGAGTACATCGTGGATGAGATCCGGAGGCAGAAGGTCAAGCTGGTTGGGGTCGAGACCAATGGATTCCAGCTCTCATCCTTTCAGGCGCTGGTGAGAGAGCCACGGCTCAAAGGCGTCGCTTTTCATCCGGTGGCTATGGCCATTGACAAGACCAGCCGGGCGCTGCTGGTCTCGGCCAAAGGCAGCAACGGGATGCTGTACTATGCCGCCGGTGCCTCCTGGTCTGAGTACCTCATAACCGAGTTTGTAAATTTTCCAGTTTTTCGGCATGACGATGTGGTGGATGCGGTTTGCGGAGCTGTGGAGCTCTTAAACCGCTATTCACCCCCGGCCTCCATAGTCAGGCCGGGAGTTGCAAAGAAACGATCCAAATTCCGGAGGAGTGCGTGAGCAAGAACTTCAAGAAGATCAAATCGTCTCAGAGGCCGAACAGCGGCTTCTCTGAGCTGGGCCGGACCGGCCTGAACCGATTTGGCGGGTGGATCTCCGAGGAGTGGCTTCCCGAGCTGCAGGGCTCGAAGGGTGCAGAGATCTACAAGCGCATGAGCACCAATGACGCCATCATCGGCGGCGGGCTGTTCGCTATCGAGATGCTGGCCAAGCAGGTTCCCTGGCGGGCGGTGCCGGGCGGCAGCAGATCCGGGGATCTGCAGGGAGCAGAGTTCCTGGAGTCCAATCTGTATGACATGGAGTCCTCCTGGCCTGCAACCATGTCCGAGATCATCACCATGTATCCCTTTGGCTGGGCAGTGCTGGAGAAGGTTTTCAAGATCTGCCGGGGCCGAAGTCAGAAAGACCTTCGCTTTAGGAGCCAGTACGATGACGGACGGGTCCGGCTACGCAAACTCGCACCGAGAGCACAGGAGACTTTGCAAGACTGGGAGTATGACGAGGACACGGACACCCTGCGGGCCATGATCCAGCTCGCTCCTCCCGACTTTCAGGAGCGGCGGGTGCCCATCAATAAGTGCTGTCACTTCCGCATGTCCTCAGCAAAGAACAATCCTGAAGGGCAGTCGGGTTTGCGCCGCACATATCGGGCCTGGTATATCGTCACCAACCTGGAGGACTTCGAAGCGATGGGAATGGAGAGGGACCTGGCGGGCTATCCTGTCCTTTACGTTCCCAAAGAGATCGCCGATCCCGACCCGGATGATGAAGATGCCGTTGCAGCACATGATGACTTCATGGCGCTGATAACCGGCGTGCGCCGCGATGAAACGGAAGGCTTGCTCCTCTCATCTGAAAGGGATGCGAACGGCCATCTCCTCTATGAGCTGAAACTGGTCTCCAGCTCCGGCACGCGCCAGATAAACACCAATCAGGTCATCAGCCGCTGGAAGAATGCCATAACCGTAAGCATGATGACCGACTTCCTGCTCCTGGGGCAGGGGCGGCAGGGATCTTTCGCCCTGGCCGAGACCAAGAGCAAGCTCTTCGCTCAAGCCCTTTCCGCCATTTTGGTTATCATAGTCGAGGAGGTCACTGCTACTGTTGTTACTGATCTCATCGCAATCAATCCTGAGTTA
>RPOO01000349.1 GCA_003857025.1 Methanothrix sp. | reverse complement strand
TCCCTCCATGATTGGCGCCTGTGTCGTCCAGATCATTCTTCGAGTTCCCCCGCCCGATCGAACGGCTCTTCTACCCTTCCAGCAGATCCCTGATCACCTGTTCCAGCCGCTGGTGCTCAGTATCCCTGATTTGAAAGAAGGCCAGCCCGAATATCTGGCCGCTCACCCACTGCACGCTGGCCGCCTCAATCATGAGCGGCCATTCGATGTCAGGCGCATAGATCCGCAGCTCCAACGACACGCCCGGCTCGACGGTGACCGGACTCTCGATGCGGCATCCGCCCAGAGACAGATCCAGCATGGTGCCCGTCCCTTCCAGTTTCGATGCCGTCGAAAACGTGGTACGGAATTGCACCCGAAGCCTCGGCGTTGCCCGGCGATCATCCGTCCGCATATCCATGACGGACTGGCCTTCCACCTTCCCATCAATGAGGCGTTGGCCAAAGGTCGTCCCGTGGATATCGGCTTCCTGCTCCGTGGCATATAAGCCATCGGCTGAGAATTCGCGTGTTCGGGTACCCTGGTGATCCTTAAAGGAGAGGAAGATGCGCAGCTGCCATTGCTCCGAGTCTGTCTGGTAATGCGGAGTGGAGTGAATGGTGTATCCCTCGTACTCGACCGTCTTTGCCATGGTCTTAATTCTTCCCCTTCGGCAAGATTCCCTTCCGCTCCAACTCCTGAAGATGCGCTTCGGCAAGCACAAACAGTAGTTGCTTGACGGTCTTCCTTTGAATCGCCGCCGCCACCTTCATACGGTGCATCAATTCGCGGGGCACGTCTTTGACGATCCAGGTTCCTGTGGGAGGGGCTTTCTCTTTACCGGCCATCGTGTGGCGGAGAGTAGCACTGCCCTGCGAAGGGAATCAACTATCACTTAACATATAGATATATTCTAGGATATAGATATATCCTAATTGGAGGTGCGTGATGAAAATGACCAAGGTGCTCGTGAGTATGCCGGAATCCATGAAGGCCAAGTTGGACGCGCTACGGACGCAAGGCTACACGGCGAGCGGCTATATTCGGGCAGTCCTAGAGCGCGAACTGGAGCAGATATCCTCGGGGCAGAAAGGACGGTGAGCGATGGGCGTGAAAGTCCGCGAAGTTCCTGGCAAGGGCTGGTATGTGTTTATCAATTGGAAAAGCCAGCGGAAGGCTAAAGCCTTTGGTAAGAACAAGGTGCTAGCCAAAGACTTCGCGTCAAAGATTGAGGCCCGGTTAAAGCTGGGCGATGCTGGCTTGTTGACCCATAGTGGCATCACACTTGAGGCCTATACCGAGACATGGTTAGACCACATTCGGCATACGCGTAAACCCTCTACAGCGGAAGATTACAAGAAACGACTAAACCAAGATATTTACCCGATTCTCCGAACGGTGGACCTCCGCAGCATCACCCGTGAACGAGTGAAGGCAGTCGCCTTAGCAGGATTTACGAAGAACCAGGCCCCCAAGACGGTGCAGAATACCATCCGAGTCCTGAGTAGTCTTCTCAGCCACGCCAAAGAAGATGGCTTGATCAGCGATAATGCCGCCTTACGTCCTGGGAGGATTTTGCCGAAGATCAGTAAACGCCGGGAGATTAACCCACTCACCCGAGAAGAACTCGCCATGTTTCTGTCCCTGGCGAAAGAGAAGGCCCCGCGCCTCTATCCCTTGTTTCTGTGTGCGGCAAGAACGGGGTTGAGACAAGGCGAGTTATTGGCGCTCCAGTGGGATGATCTGAACTTCTCGGGCCGGTTTTTAAAAATCAGTAGGAGTTT
>RPOO01000348.1 GCA_003857025.1 Methanothrix sp. | reverse complement strand
TGATGTCTTTGCATTGCATAGCTTTGCCAGAGCCAAAATAGCCCCGGCATGTTGAGCCGCCAGGCCCGGCTTGGGGCGACCTTGGCGGATCCTGGCTATGTGAACGGGCTTTCCCGTGACTGCGGATAGTGCCGCTGCCGTCCGAACGATCTGCCCGCCGCCTTCTCCAAATGAGCCGTCAATCTCTATTATCGACATGGGGATCAGGTGTCCTGCAATCTGGCGGCAAATGCTGCGTTTTCATCTTGAGATTGCCGAGAATAATCCATACTTAGATTACCGTTGCATATTGATTTGCTTGACTTGGCTCGAATCTTTGACATAATATCTGAAGAGAAAATGGAAATCATACTACTTCATCATTGCTCATGCTCATCGCAATCCATCCTCGTCACATCTCATATCTTCATCTATTCGCTTCATGCATGTCTTCTCCGGCGCCTTGGCAAACCTTTATCTCCTAGAAGCAGGATTCCTCCTCTAGTTCCGGAATGTGACCAATGGTGGTCGAACCGGTAAGGGTGAAAAAGATGAAGTCTTTTTACAAGTATATCAGTGATGCCTGGTCCTCTCCCCGAGAGGGCTACGTCGGCGCACTGAGGCAAGATAGGCTCAAGGCCTGGCGTCAAGAGATGACCGTGCAGAAGATCGAGCGGCCTACCCGCCTGGATAGGGCGCGGGCGCTCGGCTACAAGGCCAAGCAGGGCATCGTCGTGGCGCGGGTCATGGTAAGACGTGGTGGCCGCCGCAAGTCCCGTTACGAGAGGAACAGAAAGACCAGCAAGATGGGCGTGAACACCATCACTATGGGCAAGTCCATCCAGAGGATTGCGGAGGAGCGGGCCGGAAGGCGTTTCCGCAACATGGAAGTTCTCAACTCCTACTGGGTTGCCGAGGACGGCAAGCACAAGTGGTACGAGGTCATTTTAGTAGACCCATGCGCACCATCCATCATGAACGACAAAAACCTCAATTGGGTTACGAATGACGTTCACCGGGGCAGGGCTGTGCGCGGCAAGACCAGCGCCGGTCGCAAGGGTCGCGGTATGCGGCATAAGGGCTTCGGCACTGAGAAGACCAGACCCGGCATCAGAGCCCACGACGGCAAAGGAAAGTAAGTGATTGACAGGGTCTCATTCCGGGCCTTTGTGGCGGCGACGGAGGACGTTGACCGGGTGCGCGAAGCCCTCGGCATCTTCGTTCCTCTGGACAGGATCACCGCTGTAACTGCTGAAGGTCATTTCGGAAATGAGATCAAAATTCTGGAGGCCAGCCTCAAGAAAAAAGAGGCCCGGGCCTTCTTCAGCATTTTGCGCGAACAGCTTCCAGCCTCAGACCAGGCGCGTCTGCGTCGGGAGATGGCGGATCGGTTGGAAGACGACAGCCACTTTTACCTGCGCCTGGACAAGCAGGCCGCTTACAAAGGCATTCTTCGTTTGACTGAATCGAAGGACGCATTAGACGTCACAACTCTTGTTAAAACCTATCCCGCCCGGCGCGAGGAAGCCTTGAAGATCCTGGGCGAACTCTTATGAGCTTTTGCGAATGCCTGAAGGCCTATCCGGAAGGCTCGACTTCTGCCAGCCGCCTGGCCTTGACCGCCAAAGGTCTCGGCTACTCTTCGCTGATCATCTGCAACGCCGAGCCCCAGAAGATCTTTCGGCCCGATGCTGCCTCAGCCGTTAAGGGCGTTCGCGTGATTGTGGGTGCCGAGGTCACCGCCGCCCATCCCAAATCCCTGAAGAGCCGCATCTCCGCCTTGCGAGCGAGATATCCGTTTCTCATGG
>RPOO01000360.1 GCA_003857025.1 Methanothrix sp. | reverse complement strand
CAGACAGGGAACTTCGTAGCCCTTAACCTAGTCGGGTGGTATGGCTTCACGATCACTTGGATCGGAACATGAGACAAAAAAGTATCATCGGAGTATCCGATAACAGAAGTGGAAAGAAATAATGACCACTTATGAGCTGGCAGGGATTATCCCTGTTTGCTCCGAGTTATCTTTTTTATAGGAGATCGGAGGTATTTCCAGCCTTGGCCTGGAGCATAGCCGACTTGGCACCGAGTTCCCCTACGTTAGTCACTCCCATTTCCTTCATTAGGTCGTGCAGGGTCGGTATGATAACGTCCTTGGAATCCATCACGACCTTGAAGTCATCCATCTTACCAGCACTCACCTCGAATGGATGTTCCTGGACAAGTACATACGTGTATGGCACTGACCTAATGTAGTCCAGGAGCATGTCATACGCATGCCGATCGGGGATCCTGTCGGCTACATCCTTGGTAAAGGTTTGCAGCGCCGACTTGGAGTAACAGTCGAATAAGGCTCTCACTGTGGTGCAGTTGCGGACGATCGTAGGAACGAATGAGGGCTGCTGCGAGACTAGAATGAAGTTCCATCCATTGTTCCTAAGCTTGGTGAATGCGTGTATTATGAACTCCCAGTATGGTCCTGTCGCTCTCCCAGTGTTGAAGTCGTCAAATATGATTAGGCCCTGACGCGATAGTGAAACAGAGCCAACTCTCTCGGCCATATCAACATACGTTCGCATCTCACTCGGATCGTGACTGATCCCACAGTAGATACCTCGTTCCCTGAAGTAGTCGCGTATGGCCAAGTGCAATGGAACATTCCTAACCACAGTGGCTATCAGTACGGTCCTGATGTCCGAACTTATACCCGGAAGGATCGATGCGAGCATCCGCGTCTTGCCACAGCCACTCTTCCCAATGATCACCATTGACAGAAACCCATCCCTGAAGAACGGGGACGCATGACGTATGATTGGAAGTGTTGGTACTTGGATGGCCATTGGTTGCCTTGCTTTACCTACGCCTCAAACGCATGAGTAACATCATTGAATTCTATCGTCGCATCACTCCGTCCGATATACCCGCTAGTGGAGTCACGACACTAGACGGAGATACCTCACTAGGAACTCCATTACAGTTACCGATGAGTTCCATTCCGAAGCTCCAAGTATGCGCCATTACGATATCGGATCGTATCCCTAATGTCTTCAATGGGTACCCATACTACGAGTTCAATAACACACTACTACGCGTATGGACCAATGTTCCCGGTAGTCAATTCGATATATCCCTAGAGCGAGGCCTATACAACACCGTGGATCAAGTCGCGGATGCCATCAATGCCGCGATCGTAGCGCATGGCCCGTGGTACACGAGTCCATTGCAGCCCGCGCTAGACATGGTGGCCAACGCAGTGACCGATACAGTACTCATAACGATCGACACGACAAAGTTAGCTGCGCCTCACACTAGTCTCACACTGGACTTCCGAAAGACTAGCACTGGCACTGATCTGGCCACGACACTCGGGTTCTCTCAGGGCAGTGCTCTACTAGTCGGGCCACCCGGTGTTGTCAACGTGTTCGCCTCTAATCAGGAAGTGAAGATGGACACTCAGGGAACCACTTGCGATCTGCAGTGTTCGCTCATATCCATGCGCCGAAGGAACAACGACTTCGTCCGTACACTAGCGATTATACCATTCGCGGGCAAGAGCACGATCTCTGATAACGTCTGGCCTCCGGCCGGTCAGATCAGTCCAATGCTCGTATACGAAGGGTCCAAATCGATCAAGTACCTTAAGGTCGAGGTCAAGACGATGGATGGTAGGCCGATGTTGTTCATGAGCGGAGCCGTCCATGTCATCATGTCCTTCTCATATTGAGCGAAGACGGACTATCCATCTTCGGCGTGGTCGCGATTCGAGTCCTTGGTTGTAAAAAAGATATACGCGCATGACTATGGTCGACTGGTCAGCGCGCACCTCTTTTTGGCCTCCAAAGCAAGCAGTATGAAGTCAGACTACACGCCAGTCTTGGACGACGC
Organism: Methanothrix sp.; assembly: GCA_003857025.1. GTDB lineage: Archaea > Halobacteriota > Methanosarcinia > Methanotrichales > Methanotrichaceae > Methanothrix. The sequence continues at coordinate 676 of RPOO01000360.1, read as the reverse complement.
CATGTCAAGATCACTCGGAAACATGCGGTACATTGGTGATACGGAGTCGTCCGCACGCCAAGCCGCTGAAACCGCGTACCTTCGTGCAGTTCGCTCCACAACCAAGCCATTCTACGAAGAATTTGGACTACCCCTTGGAAAGGGATTGAAACAAAAGCTACGGACTAGGTACTACGCCAAGCATCGCGCTCAAATCCCGCCGATCTCCCTATATTCCAAGTTGGCAAGCAAGATGAGAGCCGGTGCAGGATTGACTAAGGAACAGCGAGCCGCATATAAGATGAAGAGGGATGCCATTCTCTCGGATCTCTCGCCGTCTGAGCGTACGACATATATAGCTAAAGAGGCGCTTCGAAAGGCTCGCCAGAAGAGATATAGATCGAAGTTAGCGATGCGCGGCTCAAAGGTTAGTGAAACGACCACTGGATCTCTATTCGAGGGTCCCTCTGGATCCGAGATGTCGCGCAAGATGATGAAGGCAAGGTGGAGGATGCTCAAATCAGATCCCGCTGCCTTCGAGTCGTACAAGAGGAAGATAAGCGAAGGTAGGAAGAGGGCCTTAGAGGCCTATAGAACAGTCAATCCAATTGTCCCTGAGCCAAGATCAGAGGAAGAGGTTCAGGCCACCGAGAGAGAACTCGGGATGATGCTTCCGCCTGGTCTTCGAGCTCAACTT
>RPOO01000356.1 GCA_003857025.1 Methanothrix sp. | reverse complement strand
CCTTCTTATCTTTTCTGCTATTTAGTTGTTCCATAAAGTCAATTATTTTCTTCATGCATTCCTTTGCAAAGCAACCATTTTCTTTTCTAAATGCTATTGGGAAAAAGCAACCATCATCTTTAAGACTTCTTTCGTGCAGTATTTTGTTAACATATTTTGCAACATTTTCTGGCTTGGACGTTGCCCAAGTCAAAATCATATCTATCTCTTGGTCGCTTAATTTACTCTTTATCATTGATGGTTGATACCCCATCTGTTTTTTCTACGACTATTTTGTTATCAAAATAGTCTTTAAATGCATCGTTGTGGCTAATAACAATCTTTTGCCCATCCGTTTCATCCAGTAGCATTATGAGTTCCTTCAAACCTGTTTCATCAAGGGCATCTGCAATCTCATCCATAAAAAAGAAGTCAAATATGTTTGAACCCCTCTCTTTTGTTAATTCGCGTAGGGCCAGCCCAACACATGAACTTATACGTCCACGTTCTCCTTGGGACAGCATACCAAACGGAATGTTAATATCCCCCTTAAGAACCTCTACGTTAAACTCTTCTTTATACATCCGTCCCAAATCCGTATCCTTTTTTGTGACAATAGCTTTCTCCTTCTGCGTATCAAACGACACTTTCATTTCTACCTTAAGCTTTGTCAAGTAATGGTTTACTCGTTCTTCAAAGGCTGGTAAAAACTCGTCAATGATGTTCATTTTAATTTCGTTAAATCCGATCTCCCAAAACCCAAAGATATCTACGATGGACTTCTGATCGGAAACTTTTTTAGTTATGGTTCCAAGATCTATTTTTACTTTTTTTATCTCTTCCAATCTTCTGTTTAGCTGCCCTATTTCACGATTAACAAACTCAAGCCTACGCTTCTCTTCCGCCAAACTTGTTTCGATGGTTGGATCAAGGTCTGGTGTTGAATTGTATTCTTGTTTCCAACGATCTATTTCAGACTGTAACTGTTTTACCTCAGCTTCGCCTTGGTCCACTATAGAGTTGTTTTGATGGGTAAAATTTATTGTGGATTGTTCAAGCTCTTTGATCTGACTTTCTACTTTTTCTATAGATGTGGAGTTCAAAGCGCCAACTTTATTGTTGTACTGCTGTAAAAATGTTGTGATTGCTTTAACTTCAATTCCAAGCGATTCTATAATCTTTCCATTATTTTGTAAAATGATATTATTCATCCCTATTGCAGTTTCTACTTCGGCTTTCCTTTGCTGGAGGGCTAAAATGTTTATTTCAGACAACTCATTTTTATTCATCATCAAGGAAGCGGAACATTTTGGACATTTGTAATTGTTAGCCAATTGGTTGTTTAGACTTTTAAGTTCCGTTTGAAGAACACTGTTTGATGAATTGCATTCTGTAGAGCTTTTATTTTGGTACGCTATCTGTTCCTCTATGGCGGCTTGTCTGCCAATACGGATTGCTGCAATAGCTTGGTCTTTATCAACCTCAAGTTTTAGCGTCTTTATCCTTTGAATTTCGGTATGAAGACCTACAATATCCTTAGTGTTTTTTGTAATAAGCTGATCTATAACGTCAAGACGGTCTGTGACTGATTTTTTCTTCTCGCTTAACGCATTTTCCTGCGCCTCAATTGTTTGTTTCAACGCTCTTTTGGCTTGAAATTGTGATATGACCCTCTCATACTCTTTTATCTTTGTTGTTGCTGTTGTTAAGTCAGACTCCTGCTCAATAAGGTTTGTTTTTACCCCCTCTTCAGGGTTGTCCCGTAAAAACTGTTCCTTAACAGTAATTTCTTCCAACAGTCCTGTAATCTTTGACAGTTGCTCTTTCTTTTTGTCCTTGGCATAGTTTGACGCATACGTATATTTTTTAGCCCCAATAAACCGTTCAATAAGCCCAAACCTCTCCTTTGAGGTTGTGTCTTTTGACATAAACCCTTTTACGGTTGCAGTGCTGAAATACGTGGTATTGAGGTAATCCGAAATATATTCTGTGGGTTTTAATAATGGAGAGATATTGAGAATTTTGAACAGTTCTTTTTGGGTTTCGCTATCTGTCGTGCAGGTTTTGTCCTGCCCTTTATATGACACCTTTAAAAATTTCTTTCCTCGTCCACGGGATATTTTTAATTCATACGTTCCGTCCGAAATAACCAATTCAGCGGAGCCAGCTTTCTCTCCATGCCGTATGATCTCGTCCGTGTTTTCTTTTTGGAATATTTCACCAGTAACAACCCAAAACACAATGTTGGGAATTGATGATTTACCTGAACCGTTAGAATCCATGCCGGGGTCATCATTGTTTTTACCCAATATAATGGTTTTGCCGTCTGCAAACACACACACAGCGTCTCCAAAACTATAAAGGTTATGAATAGATAGCGTTTTAAGGTTCATTCTTTTATTTCTTTTAATTTTTGAATCATTTTGGCTGTATATTCATTTTTTGGAAATATGGTTGGGTCGTCAAAACAGAAACCCCTATTGTAGTCCACAACGGTATATTTAAATCCTATTTCCTCATAAATTGGCGTATCTCTTATGTACCCCATTGAAACCGCTTTCATAAGGCTGTTTACAAGTATACTTGTTGCAATGTACGCTGTGTCTTGGCCCAATTTATGCCCTAAAACATTATCTTTAAGTTTGTTTTCAAACTCTATATATAAGGAGTTTTCCATCTTTCCTCCTAAAACTCAACCTCATTGACGGCCTTCACGATTTCAATTCCAGCATCCAAATAAGGTTTATCTCGACTTTTCTCTTTTACATAATGAATAACTCTCTCTTCCATATTAGATGTGACAATAGACTCTTTGCTGTCTGTATCAATGAACTCTTCCTCCGTCACAACTCGTATGGCGTTTTTAAACCTCTTTTTGAACATTGGT
>RPOO01000367.1 GCA_003857025.1 Methanothrix sp. | reverse complement strand
CACCCAACATGATGTGGTGGTTGCATCACCAAGCAATCAATTTTATCGGTTTGAAATACTTTTGGAGTTTGAAGACAGGACTCGAAACCTTAATGATTTTACTAATCTCATAAATGACGAAGATTTTAAAACCACGTTGGCTGAGGTACTTGGTACAAAACAAGACGGTTCCGCATATACGGTGGATGATATAAACACATGGATTTCGGAACGTCTTGATGCTTATGTGGATGATTTTGGAATAACTCGTAGTGCAGGAACGGCAGCAAGCGGTACGATTAGACTATACCTTTACGATGCTACCCCAGTTTCATGGAGCACTTCTACAGAGTTTACAAGCAAAACAACCTCCTATCTTGCTACATCCTCTATAACAAATATTATACCAATATTAGATTCAACAACTGGATTGTATTATGTTGATGTCCCTGTGGAGGCATCTGTCACAGGTTCTTCTGGAAATGCTGTTGTCGGAGCTGTAACGGGAATGACGACAAAGCCTAGCAATTTTTCTTATTGCTCAAATGTTTCTGCAATATCTGGTGGTACGGATGAGGAAACAGACCTTAATCTTATATCTCGATGCCAAGAGGTAAAGACCCAACGAGTAGGTGGATCAAAAGCCTATCTTGAGGGTTTGGCGGAAGAACAAACTTTTGTTGATGATGTAATTACAATTGATACAGACGACCCTGAAAATGATATTTATGTAGGTTCTGTCTGTGATGTGTTCTCACAATTTACAGGAGAAGACCTTGAGGTTGTGGAAGAAAACATTTATTGGCCTGGAGAAGCGGATAATCCTAATGAGGAAATCTTCACATTTGTCCCAAAGAATCAGCCGTTGTCAGAAAACTTTACTCCAACGTTGTTCCGCTATGCGGTGGGGTCTTCAACGGAAGTACAAATTGTGCCTGACGGTACAAACACTATTGTCGAAATAGTCAAAGATTCTGGAACCTTTAGCGGGTCAACTAAAGCTATGGATGTTGTGAGGGTTCGTCTTGCACATAATACTGGAACGTACAAAAGAGTAATTAAGCTATTATATGGGTATGACAAGCAACCTTATAAATTACAGAATGTTTTTGATATTGATACAGAAAGACTTGTCGGCCCTTTGCCATTGGTTAGAAAAGCAATTGAGGTTCCTGTTAAGGTTGTGGTTGAGCCCAGCATAGCTTTTGGATATGATCAAACAACAGTCCAAGATACTATTACTAGTAATTTGGAATGCTATTTTAATGGGGGAACAACTTCGTTTGGAAAGCAATATGCCAGAAAAGGTATCGGCGCAGATATCTCACACTCAGATATTTCAAATATAATTCTAAGAACAGCGGGGGTTGTGTCGTTTGACTTTGATACATTTTTTGTTATAAACACTCTTACAGGTGATCGAAACGACCCTGTGGTTGTGACTGACAATCAATACGCAATCCTTTCGGAGGTTGCTTTTACTTATGAAACGTTTAACGCAAGTGAATAGGCGGTAACATGGTCACATTATATAGAAACTATACAGTTAGTGTTCAAGATTCTACAACCTTCGAACCTGACAATGATCTTGAGCTACTTCTGTTTGAAGGAAAAATTGAAATAAAGGTTAATCCAACAACAGGGAAAAAAGATGTTTATAACTATGGAACCACAACTCTTGCCACGGAAGTTTTTGATAAGAATGGTATTCCTTGTTCTGCGTTAGTTGCAGACGAAACAGAGAGACCTGGAGAGTATGACTTTACAAATATAGATTTGAACAAGGCAGGTTCATTATCTTTTTATGGTGAAACCCTATACAGTGTTGTGGCTCGTCCAGATAATTATGACCCAAGTGATGAATTTGCCAATGCTAAGATAATAGTGGATTCTACGGACCTTAGTGATAGTAATGTAAAACAGCTAGTCAAAGCCTCTATTGGGGGCACCTCCTCTATTGTGGATAATATTATGGTTGCTGGTGGCTCTGTAACGTTCAATCAGTACACTAATGGGGTTGTAAATTCAAACACAAAACAATATCTTGAGATAACAGATTTGCCGTCCGAAATAACGAGTTTAACGGAAACGGCCACATCATATCCTACACATGCTACAGCTACAAAGCTTTGTATGCGGTTTAATGTGTATTATTCTGATGGTACTGATGCTATTAGGTGGGAAAGTGTTCCTTGTGATAAGACATCAGATAATTCTTGGGTAATAATGCTACAACAGGATCAATATAACGTTTACAGAACACAGGCTTTTGGGGTACTGCTGGATTTGGGTGCTATCTTTCAAAACTTTATAGTTGCAGTTGATCCTGCAAGTAATAATGTGCACATTAGAAGGTTTGATACAAACCCTACAATTACCCTACCTACTACTGGTTCCACATTTGAGCGTACTTTGATTCATACTCATATGGTTGGTAACGAACCTGTTGTTGGGGTTGGCGCGTGGACATATGCGACAGCTTCCCTAACACCTTACTATAATTTGGATGTTCTTGGGACTCGTGGAATGCGGGTTACTATTAGTGGAAGAGAGGCGCTGTTATTGTCCACCTCCTCTAAGCTTGCGTATGATGGCACAAGTTATTTTGGTGTTAGTGCGTCTGCCCTTATAGGCTGGTTTGGAAGCTCTTATAGATTTGTGTCCTCATCAACCTCAACTATTTTAGGGCATGGTTTTAGTGCGGTTCCAACACAGCCTGTGGTTATTGGAACATCAACTGATATAAAGTTGCAGGGAACAACCACAACTTATTTACAGGCAAATTCTTCAAATCAGATTTATGCCTATCGAGGGGGTAATTTAACTATTGCAATTGATAGCGCTCAAACAACCGTAAAATATGCCTCTTCATATACTCTTTCTTTGAACGCAAGCTCTACTTATTTACAAGGGGCTACAAGTGGGCAATATAGCCTTTATGTTACCCCTTCTTTGAGTGTTTTTGGGCATAACTTTACTGTAGCGTACACACAACCTCTGGCTGTGGCTACCAGTACATATTTAAGGCTGCAAGGCACGTTGACAACGTACTTTTCTGCTACGTCGTCTAATCAGCTTTATGCATATCAAGGTTCTAATCAAGCTATGGCAATCGACTCTACACAATCCATGTTGGCCTTTACTACAGGTGGTATAACAATATATACTTTTAAATTGCAAACTCTTAATGCATATTTGGCCTCTGCCTCTGGGTATCAATTTTATACCACTACTGGATTAACCGCTGTTGGGAATAATATTACTGCATCTCCAACAACTCCTGCATTTGTTGGCTTATCCACCTATGCAAGGCTTCAAGGTACGGTGAATACTTATATTCAGTGTCATGATATTACACATGCCTCTCCTAATGAGATTTGGGCAAACGTTCTGGACACAAGCTCAAAACGGTCTATTTGGCTTCGCGCTGGAGATTATCGTTTTGGATATTACGTTACTAATACTACGGGGGTTTATTTTAATGCGGGGGTCAATACTTTAAGTGGTGTGTTAAATAATTATCCTCTTTTTTATGGTGATGCTTCCGAATTTTATTGTGGCCCCAATGCGGACAATAAAATAACTATTTCCACCACCCCGTCTTATGTTGTACGGAATGGTGGTAAAACTATTATTTATGCAACAAGTGCCTATCTAAAACTATATTCTCCAATCTCT
>RPOO01000366.1 GCA_003857025.1 Methanothrix sp. | reverse complement strand
TCCGCAAATGTATGTTGGACATCAGGAGGGATCATTCGATCAGACTCAGAAATTTGATACCATGTTGGCAATTGCTTCCATGCCGGAGGACCAGATTTTTCTACAAAGATTGATTGGTTAAATGGCTTTTGCACAACTGCCATAATGTCGGCTTCGGATGCATCAACATCTTGAGCAAAATTTTCCCTGAATATTTTTGGGTTTAAGTAAATAAATTTGCCACTATCTAGCAAGAACAAATCTTTCGGAAACTTGGCTGGGTCGACGAAAGTAGACAATGATTGGCCTTCATCGGGTGCAAAGGCGGCAATGTAGACTAGGCCGGTAACGTTTGGATTATTATAGCCAGCGTTTGTTATTACTTCTCCACCGTAAGAGTGTCCTACAAGAATAGCGGGACCACCGATGTGCGAAATTGCACGCTTTACAGTTTCAACGTCATCAGCTAGTGAATGGGTTGGAAGTTGCACTGCGATAACTTGGTGTCCTGCTTCGTGCAGAATAGGGATTTGTTTGCTCCATCCAGACCCATCAGCCCATCCTCCATGCACTAATACAATATTCGTAGAATTAGTAGCTGACATGTTCTGTGTTCCTTGAGCCTGCATTAATGTCTTATTCTCTGGACTCGCCCATCCAAGATTTGTTGTCGATACGATGCTGATGGTGATTGCAATGCTTAGGAACAACACGGTCAAGCCATACTGATTTGGTTTCATTCCAAATACCTCTGTATTATAACCCAATGAGGTATGAATCTGCAAGCTTACTATTAAAAAGAGCGGATGCAGTTATAATTAAATAAAAAATAGCATGCATGTACATTAAAGTCTAATTAGAAATTCTAGATTACTTACTCATGTATTAGTTAATTAAGTAAAATCCATTCATTTGATTATACTTTTCTGATTTTTCCTAAATCTTGAATCTTTACAATGAATTTATTCTGGCAATTCCTAGTATTGACTAAAGTCATTTGCTGTTATCGATCTCGATTCTAGAAACATTTACTAATTATGCTAGCTCGTTATCGCTTCGAAGTTCATTTTACCTCTATTAGTAACGAAGACACAAGTACCTTTTAGGACAGTACGTTGAGGCATAATTTTTCCTGTAACAGTATTTCCACAAGTCATAACATCGCCCGTTACCTCAACCATGGTGAATATGCAAGAAAATAGAAAGCCGGATGAATTGAAAGACCCATAATTTTTTCTGGTTTTATCTTTAGAATTACTCTTTTGTGTTTTGGTTTGCGATAGTAATATTTTCCGATTCCTAAATATCTCTTTGCAAGTTTTTTTAAATGTTCATCAGCTCCTTCGCTTGTTTGGTCTATAACCTTTCCTTTTATTGATACCATATTGAAGGGATTGTTTTGTTCTACTATAGATAGTGCTATCCGTTTATCTTTGGTTATGTGCCTGATCTTCGCTGATTCTTCGAATGTATTAATCAAAATTAAATCGTCAACCATCTCTGACCAAACGGGGGTGATATGAGGAGATCCATCTTTTGATAATGTTCCCACGTAAGTCAAATTTCTGAATTGAAACAGACGCAATAGCTCTTCTTTACTCAACTCAGTGACTCCTGCAAACGCTTCGGTTTTTGAAACAGAGTCATTATCTGTATTGGGAGGAGCAACATCTACTATTTCTACGGATGTTGGCATTCTATCTCTTTCTGTTTTATCATTATTTTGCACGTATATTTCAGGTCATGACTTTCTATTATTCTTTTAGTAACGGAATTATAGCATGTAGTTAATCTCGTAGGAATTTGTAGGATACGTGAATATTACTTCTCTGATTTTATCTACACTCAGCTCCAACCTAATTGCAAGAGCAAAGATATTGATAGCCTCCT
>RPOO01000365.1 GCA_003857025.1 Methanothrix sp. | reverse complement strand
ATACTGACGAACTGAAGGGCTGGAGTGATCTCCCTCTCACTCATCTTGCGGCACAACAGTCGGTATTGCGCATAGACGTCAGTGTTCGTTGCGAAGCTAGTCGTGCTGACGGCCAACGGCGTGGACGGACTGTAGGTCATATCATACTTCATTTGGTATGATGCAATGCCAGTTATGCCTCCAAGCCCGCTCCCATAACAGTATTGATACTGGTTCACGCCAAGTCCATCAGCTGCGGATCGAGATGGGAACATGAACACCGCTGCTTGCATGTTCTTCACGTTCGAGTCGCGATAGGACGCTGATTGAGAGTGCGTCTTCTGTATAGCGTCGAATGTGTAGAATGATTGACGCAATATTGATACATTTGCTAGTATCCTATCGCGTTCCTTGATGAGTTGATTCTCAGTCAGCGTAAGAACCGCCAGGTTCAATGTAATATTGGTGATGAAGTACTTCTGGAGAGGCGCGTTCACTCCAAGACAGACAGTATCCTTGATTAGGATATCGGCCGATGCCTTGGGCCTAATCTTAAACTGTAGATTCTGGAGGTAGAACGCCGCTGGTATACGGAGCGCATCGAATATATCGGAGACATAGAGGTTCTTAGAGTGTATCTTTTGCGAGGCTCCTGGAGTATTGAGTAACCATTGTAAGCGTCTATTCTGGGACTCCGGTGATAAGTATGTTGTTCCCAGAACAGGTCCAACAACGTCCCTAACGCTCTCTATGCATGGTGTGAAGAACGAGTCATCCATGCTCTCAATTGCTTGGCGCGTGAACCTGGTCAGCACCTTGACCATGGAACCATCTCCCAGGTTCTGGTTGATCTGTTCTGTGGTTGTTGCGCTCTGGTTCAATTGGACCTCTGCTGTGTCTAGGAAGGCGGCTATCGAGTTCCATGGAATAGATGTTCCGAGGAGCACTGGGGAATTGGCTCCAACGGCCATGTTAGATGCGAACCCAGTGACTCGGAAGTAGCTCTTATCGAAGAGTATGCGAGTCTGAGGTGACACGCGAATGTCAAATAGGACGTCCTGTCCATTGTAGCTCAGGGGTTCACCGAGTCCGTTAACCTTTGGTGCTGTGTTGGTCTGGTAGACGTTAATGACTTCGTTTTGACTTGACTCGTCAATGGGAATTGGCGCCGTTCCATGACTGAGGGCTGGATTGGCCTCGTAGGTGAAGTTCGTTGTTGTGTTGAAGGCAGACATGAGCGCTACTGTTTGATGGAGGAGAAATACGGCGTTTAACATGTCCTCCGCAGATCATCTCCAGTTCGGCAGTCAGCCAATGTCTCAATCAACGAGCTCAATTATAGACGATATCGCGGCTCATGCCGAGTCTCGCGATCAGATCCCAAGGACAGAGACGACAGTCCTTCCTCCTCACTTCATTGTTCCAAAGGCCCCCCAGAGGCCATCCGCTAGCGAGACTGATGTGCCATCGGCATCAGCTGGAAGCTTCTTGGATACCCTGTATGGTATGATGCCAACATCGACGAAAAAGAGAGTGACTCCTAGGCGAACCTAAGAGGCCACTACGATACGATCGATTCGTATAGCGCTTGCTCGAAGGTAGCCCTTGTTAGGGGTCGATCGATACAATCCATTACGCGAACGAAGCATATGGCGTAATAGCCGCATAGTTCGCTTTTTGGTCTCTGGAACGCCACGGCTCACAACTTGAGTCTTCGCTATGTTCGCTAGTTCCTTCGGGGGCCATCCGTTCATGATCGTGCCGAAGGGATCAGCGTAGTACAGCGTGTCTCCAAGTAGACGAGCCGCGGTCCAATGAGTGCCCGTTCCGCCTGTCGTATCAAGGTTGATCACGAATCCCTTACCGCGTACAGCGACCTTCGGGCTCTCGTCCCTATAGCTCCACGGGATGCCTAGTCTCTCTAGGTAGCCGCTATCGACCTGCTTCCACCCGTTTTTTTCGCCATCGCATAGACCCTCGAGGCCATCCGCCCACCCCTAGTGAAGGCGTCTGCAGAGGCAGGGCCAATGCCCGCAGCGGCCACTATCGGCGTAGATACCGGCGCTGCTTCCTTGGCTGGAACTGCTGCTGATGATGTAGATACAGTGGCGGGAGCCGTCGAGGCACTATCAGGTGATGCAGTTGACGCTGTAGTGGGACCCGCGGTCGATGAGGCCGTCGTCGGACTCACGCTTGGGACTTGGGTTGGGGCTCCGATGACCCCCTGTATGAGTGTCTTGGCCATTGGCGCTGCGGCCTCTACGACGCTTCCGAGCTTTGGATGCTTGGCCTTGAACTTGGTCATGCGCGATGCAGCGAACGACCGTATCTTGTCCGCTACCGCTGGGATTAACTTCTTCGCGCCTTCGCTCACTAACGATTTGACGGTTGGACTCGTGATGATCTCCATAAGACTGTCGAAGAACCCCTCTCCCATTGGTTTCAGTTCCTGTACTGCCGACGCCATCTTCTCCGCTTCCATCACTGGTATACCGAGTTCCATAGCTGTCGACTCTGCCACTGGTTCGAGGACCTGCGCTGCGCTCAGTTCTTTCAATGCAGCGGCCCTCCTGTCGCTCAGTACCTTGTCCCTGAACACTCCGAAGAAGGCCCTCGCATGTTCCGCAAGGAACTTGTCCACCTCTTCCTGAGCCCGCTTGCGATTGCGGAAGTGGATCGGGATCTCCTTGCTTGCGATCTTGTATACCTTGCGCCAGAACGAGGATGCCGTACGTGGAGGCTTATCACCTT
>RPOO01000355.1 GCA_003857025.1 Methanothrix sp. | reverse complement strand
TTGAACTCATACCAGAGAACTGGTACTCCTGTGAATATTGTCAATCGGATTTCCAGAGTATTGTAGAACTTTCCTTTTGGTTCTTCTGTTCTATTTCACATAGATACAAATTCTTTTATCAATATGCTAAACAACTTTTTCCAGAAACTTCTAAAGAAAATTTGTTTAGGTTAACTAAAACTTTTGTGAGGTGGTCTTATGGTAATAGAAATTCCTAAACAACTTCAGAATCCAGAATTTAGATTTTGTTTATTAAAACCTAAGAGTAAGATTCCTTTTGAAAAAGATTGGCATAAGAATGGTTATGCTTTTGATAACCCAAAACTTCTTACTTATATATCCAATGGTGGGAATTATGGGGTAATAGGTGGTTATGGTAACCTTAGAATTATTGATAAAGATAAAGTAGAACTTCCAATTGAGTTGGAAACATTCACAATTAAAACTGGTTCTGGCGGAAGACATTTTTATATTATTACAGATTACAAAAACAATCATGTTTTTGTTAATGGTATGGGTGAAGTAAGAGCAAATAATTATCAGGTTGTTGGAGCAGGTTGTATCCATCCTAATGGTAACCAATATATTATAGAGAAAGACTTACCTATCTTAACAATTTCTAGAGAAGATTTTCAAGAGTTAATTAAAGATTATATTAAAACAAATGATGGAGATAGGCCTTTAGATGAAACTTTAGAGAAATATACCAACAAGGAAATTAAAGGTGAAGATACTTCCAGGAGTGGTTTAGAATATCGTAAAGTTCTTGCTTTATTGAGAAAGGGGAAAACAAGAGTAGAAATCTATGAAGAAATGAAAGCATATTCTAAGTGGTCAATTGCCCCAGAACAATATAGGAGCACAACATTTGAGAAAGCAGAGAGTTTTTTCTTGGAAGAACAGGAACAAATAAAACTCCAAAAAAATGTAATAAATGAACCAACACAAGAATGTTTAGATATTTTAAAAAATCCCAAACTTTTTGAGATGATAATTAAAGAACTTGATAAAAAAATAGAAGGAGAAGAAAAATCTAAAAAGGCAATAACTCTTTCTCTTTGTTCAGTTTGGAATAAAAATTCTGAAGTTCCCCTTAATACTTTAGTTAGTTCTGAATCTTCAGCAGGTAAAAGTTATATTTGCAAGAGTATAATTAAACTTTTTCCAAAGGAAATAATAGAATATAGAACAAAGATAACTCCTGAAGCATTTACTTATTGGAAAAATGGAGAAGAATGGAATTGGGATGGAAAAATCTGTTATCTTGAGGATATTTCACAAGGAATATTGGATGCTCCAACATTTAAGGTAATGTGTTCCGAAGGAAGTATAGCAACAATAGTTATCAAACAGAAAGCAGTGGATATAGAAGTGAAAGGAAAACCAGTGATGTTAATCACTACTGCAAGGACAAATCCAAATACAGAAATACTAAATCGCTTTCAAATAATTGGATTAGATGAAAGTTCAAAACAAACAAGAGCTATTGTTTTTAGACAAGCTAGACAAAAAAATGGTATGGCCTATAATGAATCCGTTGTTAATTCTCTTAGATTTTTAAAAAGGAAAAATGTTTATATTCCCTATGCAGAAAATATTGCAACCTTTTTAGATAAAAATTATAATTTTAATGCAATACGATTGAGAAGAGATTTTTCCAGATTACTTGATTTGATTAAATGCTCTGCTGTTCTTCATCAATATCAAAGAAAGGAATTAGATTCAGAAACGATTGAGGCAACTGAACAAGATTATTTTATCGCTTCAGATGTCATTAATTTTATTCAAACTGCTACATTTAAGGGACTAACTCACAAATTAACCAAAGCGTTTGATTGTTGTAAAGAATTAAGAGAGTTTACTTCAAAGGAAATACATGCACACTTTCCTTTTGTTAACCAAAAGATGTGGTATAATTACTTAGATGATTTATGTGAAAGGGGTATGCTTACAGCAGAATTAAGAAAAACTGAAGAAAGTAAGAAGCAAGTTACTTTTTACAAAATAAATGAAGATGGTGGTTTTTCTTTACCTAACTATACAGAATTACTTCAAAATATTACAATTGATACACTTGATACAAATGATACAAATGATACAATTGTTACAAATGATAATGAAAAAAGAGAGAACAATTGTAAGAATTGTAAGAATTATAATGATTTTCCTCACATTATAATTAAAAATGATGTAAAAGATGAGATTTTGTTAAAAGAAATTCTGGAGGATTTTGACAAATGACCCTCTCCTGTGAAGTTAAATCCTGTACCAGACCATCTTGTAAGTTTTATCGCAAAAGGAATTTATGCTACATCCACTACCTATTTTTTCTTAAAAAAGTAAGAAGGAGGAATAATGTTAAAACAAATCCTTAAGTCTTTGTTCTTAGCCGTTCTTTGGATAGTCATAGGGATTGGTGTTTACTTTCTAATCTTTAAATTGGTGCTAAAACAATGAGTATAAGAAAGGTTAAGTTTCAGAGGGCAAGTTTACAATTATTGGACAAGATTAAAAATATATTAGAAAGTTATAAGCAAAAGAATATTAGAGTTACTTTAAGACAATTATATTATCAATTAGTTGCTTCTGGATTAATTTTAAATACAGATAAACAATATAAAAAAATTTCGGGATTGTTAACTAACGCAAGATATTCTGGAATTATTGATTGGGAAGCTATAGAAGATAGAACAAGAAAACCAAATATTCCAAACACTTTTAGAGATGTTCCTCATTTATTACAAGTTGCTTCACAATGCTATCAATTAAATAGATGGTCTAATCAAGTTTATTATGTAGAACTCTGGACAGAAAAAGACGCAATTAGTTCTGTTATATCTCCAATAACAAATAAGTATCAGGTTTCTGTTGTTGTTAATAGAGGATATTCTAGTGCTAGTTCTATGTACGAATCTGCACAAAGATTTTT
>RPOO01000347.1 GCA_003857025.1 Methanothrix sp. | reverse complement strand
TGTTTGTGGATCTCGGACTGGTGGACGATGTTGTCTCTGGGGACGAACTGGATCATCTGGCTGCCTATCTTCTTGGCGAAGGCCCCCACCAGCTCCTTTTCCCGGTCGACGTTGCGGGAGTTGCAGATGATGCCGCCAAGACGCGTTCCGCCCGACTCGGCGAACTTCTGGATGCCCTTGCAGATGTTGTTGGCCGCGTAGAGGGCCATCATCTCGCCGGAGGCGACGATGTAGATCTCCTGGGCCTTTCCTTCACGAATGGGCATGGCGAATCCGCCGCAGACCACGTCGCCCAGGACATCGTAGAAGACGTAGTCCAGGTCGTCCGTGTAGGCTCCCAGGTTCTCCAGCAGCCCGATGGAAGTAATGATGCCGCGTCCAGCGCAGCCGACGCCGGGCTCCGGGCCGCCGGACTCGACGCATTTGATGCCGCCAAAGCCGGTCTTCAGTACGTCATCAAGTTCTACTTCGCCTTCTTTTCTGAGTGTGTCCAGAACGGAAGGCTGCCTTTTGCCGTTCATGAGCATCTTCACGGAGTCCGCTTTCGGATCACAGCCTATTTGCATGATCTTCTTGCCCATAGTGGACAGGGCTGCCGTGAGATTTTGCGTGGTGGTCGACTTGCCGATGCCGCCTTTGCCGTAGATGGCTACTTGCCTCATAATTCACCTGAAACTTATTTTTGCAGTTTTGATTTTATCTGATGAGATGCTGGGCCGGGGCGGTGTCCCGCTTTGCCCCGGCCCGATTGCCATGCCAGAAGGCTTGGGAAGACCCGAAAGCCTTGAGGATGAGCGCCTTGAAATGAAGTGCTTGTCGTATCTGTGGTCGTCTTCGCCCCGACTCACCTCCAATCATGAGGGATGCGGACGGGGTTATAAGGAATTATTTGAGAAGATGGCGGCGAATATCGGATTTGTGCAGCGGGAGTATGAGAAGGTATGAAGAGAGCTTAATTAAAGAGGGATGAACTGGATAGTGCACCTCGAATAACAAAGCTTTTTGACAAATTCGAATAATCCGCAGTATGATAAATATAAATAAATATTTATATGTTATATGCAGATATAAAGGTAATTATCGGTAAATCAGGCCGCTAATGTTAAGAATGAATAGATGTACATTCTTAGTGCTAAACGAAGCTGAGGTCTGGATCAATTATGAATAAAGAAAATAATTTGGATAATGTCAAATCATATTTAAAGGAAATAAGCAAGGAATATAAAACAGGGATTGCTAAAGAGCATGCCTATCGTCCACATCTCAAAGACTTAATCGAGTCTTTTGATTCCCGACTAATCGCAGTAAATGATCCGAAACGTGTTGATTGCGGGGCAGTAGATTTTTCAGTAAGGAGCGATGAACTGCCAATAGGATATATAGAGACAAAAGATATTTGGGTATCACTTGATGAATCAGAGAATTCTGAACAAATACAGCGATACCTTAAAGCATTACATAATTTCGTTCTTACTAATTACTTGGAATTCCGTTGGTATGTTGATGGAGAGTTACGAAAAACTGCATTATTGGCAAAAAAGTTTGGGAATTCCAAAATCGAACCGGTGGCTCAAGGAAGTATAGATGCATTCGCTCTTCTAGATGAATTTCTAAATCAGGAACCTGAAAAAATCATCAATGCGAGCCATCTTTCGTCACGTTTGGCATACATTGCAAGAGAGATTAAGGAAGTAGTCATAAAATCTTTTAAAAGTAATAAAGCTTCGCAGCAGATTCGAGATTTGAGGAGTGCGATTTCAGACGTACTTATTTCTGATATTTGCTTGCCTGAAAAAACAGGCGAATT
>RPOO01000379.1 GCA_003857025.1 Methanothrix sp. | reverse complement strand
GGATATCGACGGCATCACCCGCACCGGTGAAACCGAACCCATCCTCCGCTCTGGAGATTGGGCATTTTCTGTCTGATAGCATGCGTAGGGGCGACCGATACGATCATCTTATGTTTGAACATTCGTAGGGGCGACCGGCCGGTCGCCCCTACTGGTGTCTGGTTATATCCAGGTTTTTTGTTTTTCAAGGGGGTGGATGTTCATAGAGTCGGATGATGGCGCCCGGGCTTTTATTTTCTGGGAGTAGGAGGCATAGCCTCCTACTCCCAGATGCCCACATCTCGGTCTCTTGTTCGGAGGTGGATCGTTAAATAAAGAGAGTGATTGCCAAATCACCTGTGCCCAGGCATCAGAATTCTCTATCAAAGACCCTGTCCTCTATTTGGGGGTGGTTGTTGATAGAAGCGGGGGTCGCATGACCCCCGCTTCTATCAGTATTGTCTCCCCTTCCAGCGTAAAAGCCACGTTTTATGAGATACCAGTTGCTGGAAGGGGCCGGGGGATGGACATATTACCTGTGCCCGGGCATAACCGCCAATTCCTCAAACGAGATCACTGGCCCGGGCTTTTATTTTCTGGGAGTAGGAGGCGTCGCATCCTACTCCCAGATGCCCACGTCGCTTCAATTCGGACGTAGGGGCGACCGGCCGGTCGCCCCTACAAGTTTTTCTTTGGGGCGTGCTTTTTGCATACACAAAATCGTCTTAAAACCTGCCCTCGAATCAACTCTTGCTTTTTTGAAAATCCTGTAAAATTAATTCATCGTAAGGAAAAAGGTTCCTCCTTCACGAACCTTAATTCCGACAAATAACCAATATCAGGAGGAATTACCATGTACCATACCATCATCATCGTTGGCAACCTCGGCCGTGACCCGGAAATGCGCTACACTCCATCCGGTCAGGCGGTCACATCGTTCTCTGTCGCAACCAACCGTTCCTACACTGGGAACAACGGACAACCCGTCAAGGAAACCATCTGGTTCCGGGTAAGCGCCTGGGGAAAACAGGCGGAGACCTGCAACAATTACCTGCGCAAGGGGAACAAAGTCCTCGTTGAAGGTCGCTTGCAGGCGGACCCAACCAGTGGCGGACCGCGAACCTTCACCCGCCAGGATGGCACCACCTCTGCTAATTTTGAAGTGGTAGCCAGCCAGATCCGATTCCTCACCCCGAAAGCCGGGGATGATGACGGCGGAGTCGCTGCTGCCGGTGGCGCAGAGGAATTCGCTCATCCAGCCGGTGGAGACGAAGAGATCCCATTCTGATCCAGATCCAAATCAGGAGAAATCGATGAACGCAGCGAACCAGCCTCGCCCGCTGCGGTTTGAACCCACGGGGGATGTGAACCCGCAGTATGCCAATCTCGTCCGGGTCTCGCATTCACCATTGGAAATGATGCTCGACTTTGCCCGTCTCCTCCCCGGGGAGGAGACGGCTCGCATTCTACATCGGGTGATCATGTCTCCATTGGGTGCAAAACTGCTCCTAAGGGCGTTATCTGAAAACATGGCTCGATACGAAACCACCTTTGGTGAGATCGTCATACCTGCCGCAAGTACGTTGGCAGAACAACTCTTCCATCCGCCTGCCAGCCCACCTCCCCCAGACGAGGAGCCATAATGGACAAACTGGAACAGATCAGCGAACAGATCCGAGAATCATTTGATATTCGTAACAAAGCCAGGGATGAGGCATTGGCTGGTTGCCGAATCCTTACCCGTCACGCCGCCCACGCCATCCGCGCCATCCACCGCAGCGAGGTGGAGGAAGCTCACACCCATCTGGAAGAAGCCCGAAAACTGGCCGCCGGTTTACGCGATTCCCT
>RPOO01000346.1 GCA_003857025.1 Methanothrix sp. | reverse complement strand
GCGACCAGCGGCGGAAGCAGAGCAGGAGTGACGATGCCGAGGCCCTTCACGGGTTTTGCGACCCGATTGATGATGATCGCAACGACGAATATCCCGGCCAGTGCGAAGTTTAGGGCAGCGGGAAACTTGTAGAGCAGGCCAAGAGAGATTACCGCAGGTATGACGGCTCCGCCGAAGTTGATGGCCAAAAGGGTGTCGCAATTTATGTTTTCGATTACGGGAACCCTATAAGCGACGCCGAAGGATCGCACGTATTGCTCTGTCACCATCGGTGTGCTGCAGGACATCTTGGTCAACGGGATGTTGATGCTGCTGCCCAGGAGCGAGGCGAGAAGGACAAAAAGTGCCTGACCCCAGGTGAAGCCGATCTTGACAAAGGCCGTTCGGGCCAGATCGAAGAAGAGCAGCCCCACCACGGCGAAGAGCAAAAATACCAGCAAGAGCATGAAGAGAATGCCCGCCGGGCTGTAGACCAACCGATTTTCCATAGACTATGGTTCCCTTTTAGGGGTATAAGTTTTTTGAGTGGGCCAGAGGCAACCGGAATTTAGGTAATGTACAAGCCCCGTGACCTGCTTTCCTTCATCGATCGAAGCTCCGGCCACATTACATGAAATCTCTCTGAACTGGCGGCAAAATTTCAAACCTGGTCTGGGGGATCGTATTTTGCTTTTTTAAAGCTAAATCACTAGCACAGCCCGAAAAACAAATATTCTATCATTCTATCGTGATGATGCTAACTAAATGTCGAAATTATAATCAAAATATATTTTTTAATATGAGTAAGATTAATATGATATGACTGGTGGGTTATCAATAAACATATAAAAAAAAATCAAAGTTTAAATCGCAGAATTGGAATTCACGGAGGAATCGAAAATTTTTAGAATTAAGCCTGATCTCGATAGGATCTACAATTCAATCGTTTGCCAATTGCTCCTATTATGCGAAATTAAGGCTGCTGGAACTGTGGATCCTCTGCCGTCTTGGAATCGCGGGGCTGCTAAAACAGCAATCTTTAACTTTGTGGCAAATGTAACCGACAGCAGCAATCCGGATTACGTTCCTCCTGATGAACGCATTGCCGTCATGGATAGTGATGGCACTCTTATATGCGAAAAGCCTGATTCACTTCAGTTCCTCTTTATAAGAGATCGGGTCAAGGATCTCGCGCACGAGCATCCGGAATGGAAGTGCCAGGAACCATTCCGCTCCCTGCTATCCGGCAAGAGGAGTGCTGAGCATGAATTTAGTGCTAGAGAGAATGAAATCATGAAGCTGGCAACCAATGCAAATGTCACTGTGGAGGAGTACATGGCCCTCGTTGGCAAATGGATGAACACCACCAAGCACACGCGCTTTGGAGTTCCATACGATGAGTGCGTCTACAAGCCGATGAAGGAGCTTATCAGCTTTCTGAAAGCCAACGACTTCAAGGTCTATATCGTAACCGGCTCGTATGCGGATTTCTTGCGGGCGTTCTCAAAAGATGCATACGGCATTCCGTCAGAACATGTTATCGGCTCCAATAATCGCAAAAGCTTTGAAGATAACGATATGGAGACTGATATTGTAATACTTCCAGAAATCTGGAATAAAAACGAAGGTATTGATAAGGCGGAATACATCTGGCTTTTCACAGGGCAACGCCCCATATTTGCGTACGGGAACTCGGATGGCGACATTCAGATGCTCCAATATGCTACCGGCAGAAACAATGCAGGCATCGCCCTGTTTAATCTTCACGACGATTCATCGCGTGAGTATGCTTACGATATAACAGCTACCGAAGGAAAGCTTGACAAAGGTCTTGAGATTGCCCCTGCATGGAGTTGGCACATAGTCAGCATGAAAAACGACTGGAAGACCATTTTC
>RPOO01000345.1 GCA_003857025.1 Methanothrix sp. | reverse complement strand
GGATGTGAAGCTCTAAGCCGGAGGGCTGTCTCACGGCCAGGAAGACGAAGAAGGAATATCAAGATATCCGAAAGAAGGTCCAGAAGGCCGTTTTGCTCATGGCGGAAGGGATGTCGGAGAAGAAGGCGGCAGAGGAGACTGGCCTTCCACGGGCCAATTTGCAAAGGTACATTCAAAAAGGCTGCCTGCCCGATGGGCTGCCCATATTCCTCGATCAGATAAGCGAAAGGCGGCCTGCGGATGCTGCCTGCAACATGCCCATTGAGGCCGAGGGGTGCTCAATGAATGGGCACCCCATAAATCCAGAGCCGGAGATGCAGCAGAGCAACGGGCAGCTACCGGCCCAGCGGGACCTTTTGGGAAAGTTTCTTCCGGGAAATCAGATCGGCGCGAGTTATTCGGGTCCGGCCCGGAAGGCAAAATCATTGCTGGTAGACTTCGCGCCTACTGTTGCCAAGACCCTCATCAACATGTTCAATGCTCTGCCCACTGATCGGCCCGAACTCGTTTTGGCCTTCGCAAAAGAGATTCTCGACCGCGGGCTTGGCAAGCCCATCCAGGCCATCGATCTTAAAGAGACACGAACTTATGAAGAGTACCGATTCTTCGAAGCCGCAGTAATGGCCGCTGATGCCGATGCCATACGATCCGCAGCTTCTCTTGCAGAGCGCCTGGAGGAGCACGCCCGCAACGCTCGCGGAGCATCTTTCCTACGGCAAATGGAGATCATACCGCCACCTGGCGGAACTCTCCATAATCTTGTCCCTGGCGGTGGCCGGGAAGTATCCGAGACTGATTGTCTCGATGCCTCCGCAGCACGGCAAGAGTGAGCTTGTCTCTCACTGGTTCCCGGTGTGGCTTTTGGACCTCTTCCCCTGGGCTCGTATCATCCTGGGCTCTTACCAGGATGATTATGCGGCCACCTGGGGAAAGAAGGTCCGCAATACGATTCAGGCCAACTCTGATCAGCTCAGGGTGAGAATCTCGGACGATTCGGCGGCTGCAAATCTCTGGTCCACCACCGAGGGCGGAGGCATGTCCAGCTCCGGTGTTTCTGGGGCTGTAACGGGAAAACCGGCTCATATTTTAATAATTGACGATCCAATAAAATCGAGAGAGGAGGCGGAGTCGCTCACCTATCGAAACAAGATCTGGGACTGGTGGACCGGCACGGCCCGAACTCGCCTGAATCCGCTTCCGTGGGCTCCTTATTCCGTGGTCATCGTCATGAATACCCGCTGGCATCTCGACGACCTGCCCGGTCGCCTCCTGGCCCGCAAGGTGGATGCCGATCTGGCCCGGTATGTGCCGCCCTGGAAGCAGTACAAGCTGCCAGCCATCGCCTTAGAGAACGATCCCCTCGGACGAAAGCCGGGGGAGGCGCTGTGGCCGGAGAAGTATCCGCTTGAGCTGCTTTACGCCATCAAGGGTGAGACCTCTATCTATGACTGGGAATCGGAATATCAGCAAGCCCCCATCATGAAGGCGGGCAACCTGTTCCGGCGTGAGTTCTTCCGGCCCATCGAGGTTCTGGCGTGAATATTGAATGATGCTGTTCAATTG
Organism: Methanothrix sp.; assembly: GCA_003857025.1. Taxonomy (GTDB): domain Archaea; phylum Halobacteriota; class Methanosarcinia; order Methanotrichales; family Methanotrichaceae; genus Methanothrix. Next base: position 351 of record RPOO01000345.1, on the reverse strand, counting down.
ATTTGTTCTGGAAATCTATGCAGGAGCCACGGGACGATCCGAATGCTGAAAGACCGCTCACGGTTTCCAGGAAAAATCTTCGAGTGGGCTGCTTTTGTGATCTGGCCACCAGCACGAAAACGAGGGCGGATTATACCGTAGTGGCCACGGTGGGAATGGACAGGGCGCAAAATGTCTACATCCTCGATATCCTGCGCGGGCGCTGGGAGTGGCCCGATGCCTACGAGTACATCGTGGATGAGATTCAAAGGCAGAAGGTCAAGCTGGTTGGGGTCGAGACCAATGGATTCCAGCTCTCATCCTTTCAGGCGCTGGTGAGAGAGCCACGGCTCAAAGGCGTCGCTTTTCATC
>RPOO01000344.1 GCA_003857025.1 Methanothrix sp. | reverse complement strand
AAGGCTAAGCATCCCGCAAAGTCAATTCAGTCTGCGACTTCTACCCGGACCCTGCCAATGAAAAGGCTCTCTTCGATCGGTGCCTTGACCTGATCTTCTTTCAACGCCTGCAAGTGGGCCTCGATTGCCTCTTTGGTATTTTCCAGGGTCTCATCGATGGTCTCACCTTGAGAGTAACAACCCGGCAGAGCCGGAACCTCAGACCAGAAACCGCCTTCCTCTGCTTGATGTATCAGGATAGTATAATCCATATTTAATCACCTTTTAAGAGATCCAGGAACTCTTCATCGTCCAATCCCGCCTTTCTTATCGCTGATTTGAGAAGGCCGATCTTGAGATCTCCTGAGACTGGAATGGTTATGAGTTGACCGTTTGGCATTTTGCTGTTGACGTGGTCTCCCTTGCCTTGGCGCGCAACTCCGCCGGCTTTGACAAAGGTCTTAACCGCATCTTTGCCACTTACGCTTCTCAATAGGCTCATGCTTATCCGTCTTCAAATCGCGCTTGCAGTTCTATTATCTCTTTGATGCTTTTTATACATGTAGCTTTCGCGAAATCTTATAGCTACTCCGAGGACTTTCATGCGGTTTGCGACGTCTTCATTTGATGCGGGTGTTTCTGGTGGCGGAGAGCTGGGTGCACAGCAGGAAGGACGTCGCAAGGATGATGATGGCGGGGGGCTGGAGGAGATTAACAAAGTTCTAATCCAATTTAAATCAATTTATTTAGGTCCATGAAATTTGTTCTTTCCGGCCTTACGGCGTTTGCACCTTCATCTCCCCTCTGCAGTACGCATCCTCAAGTATCTCTCCCAGTTTCTCGGACAGTATTTCCGCAGCATGGTCCGACATGCATATCTTGACGTCTTTGGAACCCTCAGATGAGATGTGAATCTCGTGGCCTTCTTGGCCTTTCGGCTCATCCCGCAACTCCTCATCGTGATAATTACGGATGGCGTCCTCCATGCAGGCGGTTCCGTCTCGATCGTCCGTAACGGCATACGCGAGAAGTGTGAGCGCCACAAGCCTCTTGCTGGCCAGGTTGACTCTGTAAACCGGTCTCTGAGGATCGCTGGAAATTTTCTCCAGCATATTTTGCGCCGACAGAGTCTCCAGAGCATTCTTTATGCGTGGAGCCGATGATGCGGCCAGAACCTCCAGATCTTTGGTACGAAATTCTCGATATGGGTCTGCCGTTATTTCTCTAATAACCCTGAGCAGTACCGTGTTCCCGAACAGTCCGCCGAAAGGAAGTCTGCTGCTTTCCATCTGCATCTCATCTTCTTCGGATAAAAGCGGCAGATCTGATGAATCCTTCATTGTAAGCACCTCTATTACTACTGATAACTCTGCTCAACAACTATATCAAACTTGTTTTGGGTTACACAAAATAAGTTATAGCTTCATTCTATGGCTGTGGTGGGGCAGATCATAGCCGTAATTGCGGGCCCAAATGCTCGCCCATCTCCTATCCATTACCTTAACGATAACGATGCCGCCGCTGGTCCTGCCTACTATTATGAGATCGGGCCCCATTTCTTTAACGAAATTCTTCAGATCCATGCCAAGAGGACTGCAGTACGCGTCACATTCTTCATAGGTAGCATTGAATCCCCTCTTCTTGATCCACCCGAGGAACCTGGCACCATTCTCTCTAGGATCTGGCGGGCTGGGCAACTCATCGGCGTATGCTTTGCGTTTCCCTGCCTCTTCCGATGGCGGCATGAATATAAATGCTGCAAAAGCTAAATAATAAAGTTAAGGATGATAAGTCGGGGCCATCTTTCGAATAGACAGGTTCCTGAACTAGAATTTTGAGCGATTCCGAAATCAGCCGGGAAAAATGGTTTTCATTGGATTAGAATACTGCGCGAAATAGATGCTGCAAAGATCCAAAAATTGGTTCAATTTATGGCCGGTTTCAGGCCCAACGGCTAAAATTCTTT
>RPOO01000343.1 GCA_003857025.1 Methanothrix sp. | reverse complement strand
CGTGTTCAAGTCCCAGGGATTCTTGGTCGGCCCAAAGCAGCTGGTCTCTGTGGAGGAGCCCATAGCGAACTCGTCCATGTTGGTCTTGCCCATGATGATGGCTCCCTCCGCCTTGAGCCGCTCAACGACGTGCGCATCGTAGGGCGGAATGTATCCCTGCAGGATGCGAGAGCTGCAGCATGTCTGAATGCCCTTGGTAGAGATGCACTCCTTGATGGCGATGGGAACTCCGGCCAGCAGGCCCCGTCCCGGCGATTTGTCGAAATCGCGGGCCTCTTTAAGGGCGCTCTCCTTGGCCAGGGTTGTGAAGCCGTTCAGTTTGCTCCTCTCGATCTTCTCAAACAGCTTGCAAAGGTAATCCTCGGCAGAGCCTGACCGAAGCTGCTCTCTTAATTGTGTGAGCATATTCACACGATCCTCGGGCTCTTGAAGTAGCCGTTTAGGCTCCGTGGCGCGTTCTTCAGGGCCTCATCCTGAGATAGAGAGGGACAGGCCACATCCTCCCGGAAGATATTGGCCAAATCCACGACGCGATAGGTGGGCTCCACTCCTTCCGTGTCGACTTCATCCAATTGATGGAAGTAATCCAGAATGGAGTTGAATTGCTTCACGAAATCATCCTTCTCGTTATCTTCAACCTTGATGCTGGCAAGCCAGCCGATGTGCTCCACATCATCCCTTGTGATCATGTCATCTCACGCCTCTGATTAGCAGCAACTGACTTTCATTTCTTAGTATCAATATGATCCGTATTAATGCGATCCTTTGTCCAGGGCAATATTGAATGCGATTCTAGCATGCCCAAGACCTCCTTATCAGATATAAAGTCTCTTTGGGGTTGAGCCTGAGGGCTTGCCTGGAGGTTAGAATCAGATGCTGGAACCAATGAATGATTAGATTTGTTAAGAAAATTTGTGATATAAGATTCATCATTCCGGATTCGTCATCTGTGATTCATAATTCCGCAGAAGGAGAGTATCTTGCGGCACCTCAAGTCGGTCGATTCTTCAGCGTGGCAATTATCGCCACCAATAAGGCCAGCGCCACGATTCCCTGCACCCATAAAAATGCTATAAAGTCGCTGTATGTGCCTATGGGCGGCGTTCCAGGAAGAGAGTTTCGCAAGCTGAAGAGGCCGAATAAAAGGGCGGCAAACAGGGCCGGCATACGAACATTGTACCAGCCGGAGAACATGAGGACAATGAGGGCAAAGACACCGATCCCGATGGCCCACATCACGACGATTCCTGCCATCGCAGCTCCTCGAACCGTCCAGGAGCGTGTCACCGTCATCTTCATGGCATTGACTCCTTCGGGCAGAAGCTCCGACAGCGGCTCCAAGCTGATCTTGAATCCGGGAACATTGCCTCGGATGAGAACTGCCGAAGGCACGATAAGATCTGGGTCGGTTCGGTTGAGTGCGAATATCAGTTGTATTGTATGCTCATCGAAGGGATAATCGTTGACCTGTCCCACCATGACATAAGAAAGCTCGACTGATGAAAGCGGCACACCTCTTGGGAATATCTTGGTGGAGTCAGAGCGTCCTGCTTCCGGCGCAATCAGCTTGAGGTCATAAATGCAGCTCAAGCCGTCGTAACTGAGTTTTCCTTTGGGATAAAAGGAGAGCCGAATCTTAGCCTCCTCTCTTTGCGGGTCCAGCGAGATTATATTGGCTACTATATCCACGCTATCGGACTTGTTTGTGTCGCCCGTGACAAATAGCGTGACCTGGTCTTCACTCTCGTTCTGGTAGGCGTTCAATGCTAAATAATAAGAGAGTGCAAAAATAATGACCGCGATCAGCCCGCCGATTGCAGCGGCCTTGGTATTTGGCATTGGCAAACTCACCGGACGTATTTCTCAAATCTTCATCCCTGGCACTCCGCCATCAGAATATCTATGGACCCATAACTAGATATCGATTTCGCTTCAAGTTCAATCGCATTAGGTACGGCATTCATCCCCTCCCTTGAAAGGAAGGGGTCTTCTGCCTG
>RPOO01000342.1 GCA_003857025.1 Methanothrix sp. | reverse complement strand
GTGGGGCTGGAGATGGACTTCGGGGACATCCCCCTGGAAAAAGCATACCAAATTGTAACGCGTGCCTATCCCTTCCGGGACCTGACGCTCGATGAATTGAAGGCCGTCGTGGACCAGATGGAGGAGCATAGGCTGGTGCGGCAGGACGGCATCATCTTGCAGAGGACTCGCAAGGCTCGCGAGTACTACATCGAGAACCTCTCCATGATCCCGGATGAGAAGAGGTATAACGTCTACGACATCGTGGGCCGCCGCTCCGTGGGAACGCTGGACGAGGCTTTTGTCATCAGCTTTGCCCAGCCCGGCGCTACCTTTGTCACCAAGGGCGAGATCTGGGAGATCACGGAGATCGATGAGAAGGAGATCAAGGTCGTCCCCATCCACCGCAGCGGCGAGATTCCAAGCTGGACTGGCGAGGAAATCCCGGTTCCCTTCGATGTGGCCCAGGAGGTCGGCCGCATCAGGCGCATGGTTCGGGAAAACCTCGAATCGGGCGGCAGCGATCAGTTGGCGATGGACGAGCTTCGCGGCAGGTATCCTCTGGACGGCGAGGCTGCAGCAGAACTGGTGGACCTGATCAAAAAGCAGCTCGACCAAAGCCTTCCCGTTCCTGATGAGTCAAGCGTCGTCGTTGAAAGCGGCGGCGAAGGAGCCGTCATCAACTGCTGCTTCGGCCATAAGACCAACGACACCATTGGCCGCGTCATCACCTCTATCCTTTCTGCAAAATTCGGCAGCAGCGTGGCACTGCAAATCGATCCGTACCGCATCGAGCTGACGCTGCCAAAGAGCCTGCTGGCCGAGGAGATCGCCAAGACCATTGAGGATCTGGACCCCGATTACGTCGAGCCGATCCTGGAGATGACGCTGAAGAATACCACCATGCTGCGCTGGAAGATGGTTCATGTGGCCCGCAAGTTCGGAGCCTTCTCCCGCGACATAGACTATCAAAGAGTGAGCATGGCCAAGCTTTTAGCCGTTTTCGATGGCACGCCCATGTACCGCGAGGCGCTGCGAGAGATCTATCACGATCGCCTGGACATTCCCAGAGCCAGAAGCGTTTTGGAGATGATGCGCAGCGGCTCGATAAAGATCATCACCAGTTCACTGAGCCCCATCGGCACCAGTGGCCGGGGCGGGGGCAGGGATGTCACATCTCCCGAACAGGCAGATGCCGCGGTCATCGATCTCTTGAAGAACAGGATCATGAACGATCGGGTCTTGCTCTTTTGCGTGAACTGCAAAAAGTGGAAGTCCATGCGCCTGGTCGAGCGCGTGCCCGATCAACCGGAATGCCCGCTCTGCGGCTCGCGCATGGTCGCCGCCCTCAAGCCCTGGGAAGAGGAAGAGATCAAGATTGTTAAAAAACCGGAAAAGAAGAAGACTGCCGAGGACCGGCGCAGGACGAAGCGTGTTTTCCGCAATGCTAATTTGGTCTTGAGCTACGGCAAGATCGCCGCCATCGCTCTGGCCAGCCGGGGCCTGGGGCCGGATACGGCGGCGCGCGTGGTCGGAAAACGGCAGCGGGATGAACTGGAGTTTTATCGCGATATCCTGAAAGCGGAGAGAGAGTACGCCCGAACGAAGCGATTCTGGGGCTAGAGGTAGGGCGAGTTATTGTTTATCGTTATTAGCGCTCGCAGATCAATTGCTTATCTCTGTTGCCGATATGCATTGCAGCCAATCGCAGATACAAGCCAACTGCAAAACCTCTGTCCCAGGATCTCACAATATGTAACACCCTTCAATATTGTGAATAACATATTGGCGGCAGAGATGACGCTATCATTTTGATCACAACCCGTATATATTGTTTAAGATTATTGTGAGAAGAAATGCAATTCGGGGATAATATGTCTGCTCGCCAACTTCTCAAATACCTCATTTTGACGGTGCTGACCGCGGAGTTAATTGCCAATATGGGTTTAGCTGCAGCTTCGCCCACAAACCATAATTCCGGCAATTTTATTCTGGAGATAAATGACAGTGTCGTGAATGCTACCGTCAGCGAGTATCCATTCTTTGTTCTGGACTACTACGCTCCCGGATGCGAGCCTT
>RPOO01000341.1 GCA_003857025.1 Methanothrix sp. | reverse complement strand
TAACGGATGGGCTGGAGATGTTTCGAGATGTGGAGGCCGGGGATCGAATTGTGCTGAGGAGACATTGAACGAATCCAATCGGTCCGCCGGTTAACGTGATGCAGCTGGACTCGCATGCAGCGGCGAGAAAAGGCGGCCGCGTCCATAAGCCGGAAGCAATCCGTGAATTGATCGCGAGTCAAGCAGCTTCACATCGGCCAAAAAATTTATTAGTTGAATGGTCGAATTCGACAATCCTATCCAACAATTCTAAATGCACTGGCTAAATCTTGCTCATCGAGCAGGTTGTAAACGCTGTTGGCATTGTCGTCATATCCGCCCCATACCGTGAATTTTCCCTGGCAATTTCCATAGGCTGCATAATCCGGGATTAGCCAAGTCATAGTTATCATGCCGTTAGTCTCTTCACCGGGATTCAGATACACGGATTGGAGATCTGCATCATACCATGCACCTCTGATATCCATGACAGAGTACTGAACCCAAAATAGATGACCCACATCACCAGTATTTTTTACATCCAGGTTAGCTCCGCCCTGGTTGCTTCCTTTATACCAATCGCCATTGGGAAAATAAAAATCGGTTATCTGAGCACTAACCGTATCGGCATACGCGGTTTGCATTGAAACCAACGATAATAATATCAGACCGCACAATAATTTGTATTTCACACCGTTCAACTCCTGATCAATCTTTTTCAAATTCTTATAATTGTTACTATTTAATTGTTTTCTAATCGCGCTCTTGGGTCAATTATCGCGAAGATTCATATACAAGAACTAGCTCATTTCCGAGCGGCAAAAGCTGAAATGAAGTGCCAATAAACCATCGCAAAAGGCATCAGGCATTAAGAATATTAGATATCTTCGGCGTTGGAGCGGCTGTGGTCCAGCGGTTATGACATGGGCTTCCCAAGCCCGTAACCCGGGTTCGAATCCCGGCAGCCGCACGTTTTTGCCTTTTATCTATGCCGGGTGCGTGAATTAGCTAATTTGGACAAGGCAAGTTATCTGCCTGCTCTTTCCTCTCCAAAGATTTCAAATTCGTTCAATCTCTTAAAATCGCTATCAAAGGTGGCTATGCATTTTATCCCATGGTGCTTGCAGGAGGCCGCAATCAAGGCATCGCTTGGAAGAAGCAAGTCATCAATCATGGCCTCCAAGATTGCTTCGAGATCATTTGGCGTCTCTACTAATCTGATCCCATATTCATCTAGAAAGGCTTTCAAATTGCTCAAGAATTGTCTGTCCATCTCGCTAAAGCCCATCTTTCTTATCTCTCCCTTTAATTTAAATCCCTTAGATCCATGATTCAGGGATAGGCCTACGTAAACCACTTCTTCCAGGACATCAAGAATAGTAACGGGATCTTCAGCGGATCGAAAGATCCTCTTTGCTGCTTAAAGCTTATCCGATGGAAAGAGAAAAGAAAGGAATACGTTCGCATCGATCATTACTGCCCGCGGTCTTCCCCCAACTCCAGGATTTCTTTGATATTTACAGTACGGCCAATCTTGACAATTTCTGCATACTTATCGAGTACTTCTTCTCTTTCATCTCTCAGGAAGAGCCTGACCTTCTTGCCCTCTTCCAGGTCAACCTTGACAAGGGGTCTGAGGACGCCCTCTTCATAAATGCATTCAATGATTTTTGTGCTCATAAGATCGGCCTTCTGGGTGATTTTTAAAATCTTCTTGTTCTTCCTGGTTTTAACTCGTAGGATTGCGAAGGACGAATCTCGCTGACCGCAGGTCTGCGAGAGTTTCGACGAGAAGTCGAAACTGCGAGAAGTCCTCATCCTTCAGGTGGGTATGAAAGCGGAGTCCTTTGCCATAATTACTTTCACCCTGCCCGGATTAGCTATATATTTCACTGTATCCCTCCTTCCAATTAAGATATGATTCCTTGGAGGCTCAAAGTGCTAACTGGAAGATCTGCGCCCTGATAATGCGCGCTATGTGGTGATATACGCGCAACTGTAGGGAGGGAACACCCCGAAACGTCCCTGAGTGCCCCATGATACCTCACGCGGAGAGGGCTGAGTGGACTGTCCCTGGATACGCCAAACTTCCACGATGAAGGGGAAACCGAAAATTCC
>RPOO01000340.1 GCA_003857025.1 Methanothrix sp. | reverse complement strand
TCTTGAGGGATAATTAGATCACAGCTCCTATATATATCTAAACATGAATTAAAAATGTGCTAAGTACAAAAAGATAATAGTACATGCTATTTATCCTAAATGTCCTTAACCGATGACCGATGAGTAGGCACGGACTGTGTCGAATTCAAGCCTGTGGATGAACCCGAAGGTGTTCGATGAATCAGGAAGCCCTGCTCCTTCAGGGGCGGGGAGGAAGTCACTCGTCCCTCAGCCGAATCTCCAAATGCATAAGATCTTCTGCGACGACGGACTTCTCGAAGATTATTCTCGCATTTTGCAAGAGTGGGGATGTGTCCTCCGAGTAGCGGGAACTGATATGGGTTAGGACCAGTTGTCTGACGTTGGCGCGCTTTGCGACTCCGGCTGCTTCTCCGGCTGTGCTGTGCTTGGTATCCCGTGCCCACTCGGCCAGATCGTCCGCCAGAGCGCAGTCGTGAATCAGCATATCGGCATCGCTGCTGGCAACCTCGACTGACCGGCAGGGGCGAGTATCCCCGGTATAAACGATCTTTCTGCCGGGCCTTGCCGGACCCATGACCTGATCGGGATGAATTATATTGCCGTCAACTTCCACGCTCTGGCCGTGCTGCAGCTTTCCAAAGAGCGGGCCTGGCGGGACGCCCAGGGCCACAGCCGCCTCCCGGTTGAACCTGCCCGCGCGCATATCTTCACTCAGGCAGTAGCCGATGCTGGGAACGCTGTGCACTGTCTCCACCGCCTCCACCTGGTAGCCATCCATGCGAACAACATCTCCCGGCTCAAGCTCTAAAGCCGTGACCTCGAAGTTGCGGGAGAAGTAGCAGACGCTCTTGAAGGCATCCACCAGCCGCCCCGTGTTCACGGGTCCGGCGATGATGAGCGGCTCCACCCGGCCCTGAAAAGCCATCGTTTCCAGCAGGCCGGGGATGCCCAGGATATGGTCGGCATGAAGGTGAGTGAGAAATATATAATTCAGCCGCATCATGCCCGTTCGGGCGCACATCATCTGCCTTTGCGTGCCCTCGCCGCAGTCGAAGAGCATCATCTCGCCCTCGCGATTGATCAAAATTGCGGAAGGGTTCCTCTCAGGGGTGGGCAATGATCCGGCGGTTCCAAGAAAGGTAACATTAAGCATCTAGTTCGGCCTCGCGAGCATTATCCCCGGAGAGATAACTCACCCCATATCATCCTTTGCATGATTCGCCCTCAAATGACTTGCTTTCGGTCCGGGCGGCAGTTGATAATTAAAATATGATACAATTGCCAAGGTATATTAATCTTGAACTACAATATAATATTTGATGTGATAATCAATGGAAAAGAAGGAGCTTTTGGTGAATCCCGCTGCCCATGAGGCGGTGCTGGATCTGCAAGGCAGGCTGCGGGAAGAATACGGTGAAGATGTCACGATTTCGGACACCATCGACTTTCTCGGCCATCAGTTCTTTGTTCATCAAAGGCTGCTGGAGGTCGCCCGAATCCAGCTGCAGAAAGCGGCTGAAGAAAAGACCGAACCGAACATTCTGGATAAATTGCTTGGGCTTGCGGGCCTGAATATGCCAAGCGATGCCACCTGCTTCATCAAGACGGATATCGAGGTTCCGCTGCATTGGGCCAGCACCCGCTGGCTCTTGGACATCGAAGGCAAGAATCTATTGAAATGCCTCTCCGAGCCGCAAAGACCAAGGACGGAAGAGGGCCGCGATCGGGCGAGGGGCGTCTACAAGATCGATGTGCAATGATGCGCTTTTATTCATCGCCGATTGATCGGAAAACCAAAACCTTTATCAGATAAAAGAGAAGGCTTTAGTTCAGGTGTAGGTATGGATGCAATTCAGATCGTTCAAGGAGTTCAATCTCTGCTGGTTCTGGCAATATTTCTCGGCATAATGGCGATCAGCTTCAAGGTCTGGCGCTGGAATTACGTCACGCCGCCCAAGTAGAGCGCTGAAAGGGAGCCTGCAAGCAGCGCAGGCAGAATTTTTCCGTTTTCTGATTATTAAATAAATCCAAATTCTTTTGCCGATCATATTTTGGAAGCATTATTTTTGATAATCTATCTTTGAAGGACCTATTTTTAATGACCTGTTTCTAACGAGTTTATACACGCGCTAAAAAATATCTTTCTCAAGAATGGGGATTCAT
>RPOO01000339.1 GCA_003857025.1 Methanothrix sp. | reverse complement strand
TACCTTACCAACGGCGGAGAGGACAACGTCTGCAACCTTTTCCTGTATCTTTGTAAAGAGCTGCTGGGAATGGACGCAGCATTTGCACCGCCCTGTCCCATGCCCTGGGAAGGTGCTTACCATCCGGATGCGCCGCGCCACTTCGATAGCATCGATGACTATCTCAAGTGGTACGAGCCGGACGACGGTCCGACGGTGGGAGTGCTCTTCTCGCGGTTTTATTGGGTGAACAGGAATCTGGGCGTGGAGGATGAGCTTATCCGGGCGCTGGAGCGGGACGGCATGAACGTCATCCCTGTCTTCTCCTACTCCGTGCGGGACCCGGACCTCTGCACCAGGAGCATGGCAGAGGTCGTGCAGGATTACTTCTTTGCCGGCGGCAAGCCTCGCCTGGATGCGCTCGTAAAGACAGTGCCTTTCTTCCTCGGCCAGGAGCAGAAGAATGCAGGAGAATACAAAGGAAACAAGACCGGCATAAACATTTACAAAGAGATGAACATTCCTGTCTTCCAGCCTATTTTATCCTTCCATATGTCGCGGGAGGAGTGGGAGAATGCCAACGGTCTGTCGAACGATATCGGATGGTCGGTGGCCATGCCGGAGTTCGAGGGTGTCATCGAGCCGATCATCGTCTCCGCCGGAGAGAACCGGGACGGAGTCCTGGAGAGGACGCCCATCGTCGATCGCTGCCAGAAGCTCTCTCGCCGGGTGAAGAAATGGATTGCGCTCGCCAAAAAGCCGGTAAGCGAGCGGAGGGTGGCTTTCATCCTGCACAACAACCCCTGCGCTTCGGTGGAAGCAGCCGTCGGCGGAGGAGCGCATCTGGATACCATCGAAAGCGTGGCCCGCATCATGAACAGAATGGCGGCGGAGGGCTACTCTCTGGAAAACACTCCCGCCACAGGTAAAGAGCTGATCACCACCATCATGGACCGCAAAGCCATCTCCGAGTTCCGCTGGACTCCCATCGAGGAGATTGTGCAAAAGGGCGGAGTGCTGGCCTATCAGACCAAAGAGGACTATGAGAAATGGTTCAACACGCTCACTCCCAAGGTTAAGGACCGCGTCTGCGAGGCATGGGGCAATCCGCCGGGAGAGCTGAAGAACGACATTCCGGCAGCCATGCTCTACCAGGGCAAGATCGTGATCACGGGGGTTCAATACGGCAATGTTGTAGTCGGCGTTCAGCCGAAACGGGGCTGTGCCGGAGCGCGCTGTGACGGCCAGGTTTGCAAGATCCTGCACGACCCGGATGTGCCGCCCACTCATCAGTACATGGCCACTTACCGCTATCTGGAAGATATCTTCGGTGCGGATGTGCTCATCCACGTGGGCACGCACGGCAACCTGGAGTTCCTGCCCGGCAAAGGTGTGGGCCTCTCCAGGAACTGCTATCCGGACATCTGCATCGGCACCATTCCCCACCTTTACATCTATAATGCCGATAACCCGCCCGAGGGAACCATCGCCAAGCGTCGCAGCTATGCTACTCTCGTCGACCACATGCAAACCGTCATGACCGAGTCCGGGCTCTACGATGAGCTGCTGGAGGTAGACCGGCTGCTGGGCGAGTATGAGACCGCCAAGCACGACCACGCCCGCTCGCACGAACTGCGCCATCTGCTCATCGATGCCATCAAGGCGGCCAATCTCGACAAGAGCATGAAGAACCTCGATGACATGCCGGTAGAGGAAATAGTAACCAAGGCTCACAACGAGCTGAGCCGCGTCAGGAACACGCAGATTGATTCCGGAATGCACATCTTCGGCCTTCTTCCCGAAGGCGAGAAGCGTGTGGAGTTCATCAATTCCGTGATGCGGTTTGAGGGAAGCGGCGTTCCCTTGCGCGGGACCGTGGCCGCCATGATGGGCCTGTCAATGGAAGAACTGCTGGCAGACCAGGGAGCCGTCAATGAGTGCTACGGCAAATCGCACGGGCAATTACTGGAGGTCATTGATGGGCTGTGCAAGAATCTGATCGACATGTATCTGCAGGGCGATGGAGCGCGACCTGATGACGTCTTGGGTTTTTCCACAGCGGGATTTGAGAGCAAGCTGGAGGCCATTCAAGAGAAGGTCCTGGACTTGCAGGCTCGCATCAATGCGTCCTTAGAGATCGAGGCGCTGCTGAACGGCATGGACGGCGGCTATATCGAGG
>RPOO01000338.1 GCA_003857025.1 Methanothrix sp. | reverse complement strand
GATCGCCATAGCGAGCGGCGGATCTCGGGACATCCGCACAGACCACTACCAGCGCAGGAGCGCTCTTGACGTGCTTTTGGTTGTAGGCGGTCATGGCTAGAACCGCTCGCATCTCCGGCTCGGTTATTATCACGTACCTTCGGGCACGCAGATTCCCGGCGGAGGGTGCGGCTTCGGCGGCCTCGATCAGAGCGGCCAGCTGCTCGCGGGAGACGGGGCGATCCTCATATCTGCGCACGGACCGCCTTCCCTGCAAAGTTTGCATGAATTCCATAGCAAGAGATATGTAGGCTGATGGGATATGAAAATTTTCCAAAGGGTTACAGCAGCTCGCATATAAAAAGGGGTTCCGGTCGCCCCAGCTGCCGCATGGTTATGCCATCGTCGTCGAGGATAAGATAAGTGTTGGGCAGCTCAGGAATGGAGCCGCAGCCGTCGTCGGGCAGGAAGCAGCCTGCATTCACAGCCAGCGGCCCGCCCTTGCGCTGATAAATTCCGGCGCGATGAGTATCTCCGTAAATGAAACAGTCCACTTTGCCGAGATTCTGGTCGCGAAGAAACTTCAAGATGGCCGGGTACTGCCTTTCCACAGGCGTGAAGCGGGAGCTATGAGTAACCCCGGCTCGGAACCATTGCAGGAGGCCGGAGGCCTTCCAGAGACTATCCTCGAAGTTGACCATCTCCCCGATGGAAGCGGAGCGGTAGATGCTCTCGTAGGCATAAGTCATCATAGTCTCAAGGTCTGCAGGCAGTGTTTCCTCACCGGAGAGGCGGCGCAGCTTTTTTACCAGCTGCATGGAGAAGGCCTGGATGCCGCCCAGATGGTGGCCGTGCGTGAATACGATATTGCGATGGCAGCATCGGATCCGATAAAAGGGATAGAACATATCGACATTCAGGTTGTCAAGAACCTGCTGCCAATGCAAGACAGGAATATAAACCGGATAAAGATCGCCCCGCGCCATCCGTTCCATGAACTCGTCCTCTTGATGCAAGACGACCAGATGGTGGTCGTGATTGCCGAGGATGTAACGAATCTTGGGAAAGGCAATGGATAGGCGCGTCAGGAAAGTGCGAGAATCTCGAATGGCCTTCTCGGGGTTCACCCGCCACAGATCGAAGACATCGCCCAAGAGAACAACCTCGTCGCAGTCACCCCCAAAAAGCGCCAGCTCTTGCATCAACTGCTCGACCTTCTTGGGGTCGTTCAATGTCGCCGTCGATAAGCCGAAGTGAGTATCAGAGATCACGATAGATGCCAAGCTTGCCCTTTCCCCCTCAAGTCCCCTGTTCTTTAATTACTTTTATTATTTATAAATATTATGAGTCAAAATCGAATTCCGGCGAAAGTGGACAATTCAAAGGACGCATCCGGCCTCAAGCAAAAGGCAAAAATATGTTCTGCCAAAAAGCAAATTTCCAAGATGATCGACATCGCCATTCCCAAGGGCAGCCTGCAAAATCAGACACTGCAGCTCTTCGAGCAGGCCGGCCTGGAGGTCAAGAGAACGGAACGGGAGTACAATGCCCGCATCGACGATCCCCGCATCGGCAAAGTGAAGATCCTGCGCCCCCAGGAGATTCCGACTTATGTTGCCAAGGGCTACTTCGACCTCGGCATCTCCGGAACGGACTGGGTGATGGAGTCGGGTGCAGTCGTATCCAAGGTTTGCGAGTTGAACTACGGCAAGATGGGGCCGGGCAAGGTGAAGCTGGTGGTGGCGGTTCCCGAGAGCCAGGACATCCACTCGGCCAGCCAGATAAAGCCGGGCAGCCGCGTTTCTACCGAGTACCCGAACCTCACCCGCGCCTTCTTCCAGAGGCTCGGCATTCCCGTGGAGATTCAATTCTCCTTCGGTGCTACGGAAGCCAAGGTTCCGGAATTGACAGATGTGATCGTGGATCTCACCGAGACGGGATCGACTCTGCGAAAGAACGGCCTGAAGATCATCGATGTCATGCTGGAATCCACATCGGAATTGATCGCCAACAAGAAAAGCTGGGCTGACGAGGAGAAGCGCGAAGACATTCTGGCTGTGGAGACGCTTCTATCTGCCGTCCTTAGGGCCAAGGGCAAGATTCTGCTGAAGATGAACGTCCCGGAAGCCAAGATCAGCGACCTGATCGGCATTCTTCCCAGCATGAAGAATCCCACCATCTCCAAGCTCTACAACTCCGGCTACTACGCCGTGGAGACCGTCGTG
>RPOO01000337.1 GCA_003857025.1 Methanothrix sp. | reverse complement strand
TTCCGTGTGGTAATAGATCTCAGCGGAGAACCTGGTTGTCTCCAGCGGGTAGAGGAGCGGGGCACCCCTGGTAGTCAGGAAGTCCAGGAAGAGGTGGCAGAGAATCCCGGCATAGGCAATTGCCAGGGCTGGCGCAGTGAAATCCACATCGAAATCGACGAACCTTCGGATAGCAGCCTTGACCGGAGTCCGAGAAGCCAGATAGAGCACGATCAGTGCCGTGAAGAATCCAAAGAAGAAGGTGTGAGTGAATCCCCGGTGCACGATAAGGAGTGATGTAGGATAGATGTTGTTAATCCAAACAACCAGCAGATCGAGGTCGGGAGCGATTGCGCCCAGGACGAAGGCCGAGAGAAGTTTTTTATTCATCTTCAAAGAGCTGCCTAGCAGATAGGGCAGCAGGGCATGGGTAATGATATCCATTCAGTAGAGATTTAGCTTCCTGTCTATTTTTATTTTTGGACAGGAGGTTTGGCGAAGAATTTGGCTGCAATTTAAAGGCTGGAAGGAAATCAGTGCAATAAGTCAGCACTCGTTGGCGGTCCTGCTGGCTCTGCCGACCGCAAGCGCATCGAGCGCGTCCACCTCTGATCTCTTGTCCACAGTTTCGTCCTTCGACGATCTCCGCATGGATGCCGAGGACCTGGCATTCCATCTGGCCGCTCACGGCATCGATGTAAAACCACAAGGCGATTATGCAGAGGTCTATCTTGACGGCGACATCTATTAGCTCACTCTTATGGTTTCATCTTATATCAAGGAGAAGATCCATGTACGCGACCATTGTCGTTGCTATTGATAGTTCGAACGCCAAAATACAAGTAGATTTACAGGTAGGATTGCAGAATACCTGCTATTTTATGCAGGATGGCGATCCGCTCTTCTTTTTGATCTCGACCTTCATCTGTTCCAGCAAGCCCTGTTCCATATTGGCTTTCTCGCAATGGGAAGCGACCTTTGGATTGCAGTTTACCAGAATGCCCATAGCCATATTCGCCAAAGAATTGCATCCGGAATCCTCCAGGTCCGACAGGAATAATGACATGCGATTGGCAAATTCCCTGCAGTTCTCATAGTTTGCAATGGCGTCATTATGCAATTTGCAGAGCGATTCAATCTCTATTTCCATCTGCGCCCAATTTGGATTATCCATAATTGTCTGATCCGTTATTTAATAAGGCAGCACATATATGTCTGAGGTATATAAAGATAAGTGCTTGAAACTGCCTGAGCAAGGCATCGAATTGGAAGACGAAAAGATTGCCTGTGAAAATTATGCGATCAGGTCATCAACAAGATTGATCCGCATCCTTTTTAATTGCCATAAGCTCCCGATAAAATATTGAAGCTGTTGCCGTATCACCCAGCCCGACTGTGAATTTGAGATTTCGCACAACCAATGACGGCACAAGGCATATCGAGCTATCGCCGGAATGCATGAATGCTCCACTTCTGAAAAGACTTGCACCATCGTTACACAATTCCTTCATGGCAGTAAGCCCTGCAGCATTTACTTCGAAAGGAGGCGGGCTTGCTATCGATCCAGTTGCAGCCATCGATGATGCCGCACAAACCCCGTCCATCAAGGCAGCAATCTCAATTTCCGGATTTAGGGGCTCTGAAATTATGCTGAGGATATAGTCGTGGGTGTGAATGCCAATCCGGCTTATGCTCAGATCTTTTTTTAGCTTTAAAGCGGCTCTTGCCGTTCCCCGCCAGCCCGGCTCCAGATCGCCTGACATGGCCAATTCGTCCTCGTTCATACCGATGCTGTCGACCGGCAGGCAAGGCATCAGATATTTCATGATTTCGGGGTCTTGAAAGCTGCCCATCTCTGCATGAATGAAGATATCTGGATTTTTCGTCTTCCAGGATTTGATGTCCCTTATTTTTCCATCAAATATTTTTTTATAATTTTGCAGGGGAGCAAGGTGAAATCCAGATACTAGAGCGCCATCTATGCGAGAGATATTTTCCATGCAATAATTATTAAAATCAGGATTGGAATAGAGACGAGAATTCAATGGATCATAGGATGCGATCAAGCGGTTGTCTCTCCTGGCCACAATCTCACCTAAACGCGATGAAAGACGATCATTCTCCTTGAATTGGAAGACAAAATGCATCATCTCATCCTTTCCAGCCGCCTCGCATGGAGACTTGAGGGTGCTTCCTGATGGGATGCCCACGCGAGGATCAAGCATTTCCGCCATCCTTTGGCTCAGAGCAGGAGCATTGAGGATAGGCTGAGCTCCGAGAGCAGCGAGGACGTTGGCCATGATTCCGGCATTGCCGCCGAGACGGTATTGCCAGTGAAAGATGGGGGTGA
>RPOO01000354.1 GCA_003857025.1 Methanothrix sp. | reverse complement strand
TCATATCCAGGAAGAGCTGCATGGGCTCGGAAAAGGTCCTCGCCAGCGCCTCCTGGGTGCTCTCAGAGACCTGCCTCCAGTAGTCGGGGGCATTGGCCAGCCCCACGGGCAGGCGCACCCATACGTTCTTGGGGTAGGACCCGCCGCCCTTCCACTCCTCGACCGGCACCATCAGCAACATCGCGAGGTGCTCGATCAGCGGCTTGCAGTAGTCGGGGATCGTCTGCGGGAACAGCATCTCGGGCAGGCAGGTGATCACCCAAGGGACGTACACGCGGCGGGGCTCAGCCATGGTTCTCCCTAGACAGTCCTGGACCGCTGCTGTATCGCTGTGATGCCAGCCATTCCGGCCTCCCCCGGCTTGAACCGCCAGATGGACAGCGGGCGCCCACTGAGCAGACGGGGCAGGTTCCGGCTGATCCACTCGGAGACCAGGGCGTAGGGATTCACCTGGAAGTGCTCGGCCAGGGGCTTCTGCAGGTACATCAGCCAATCCTGCCACGTAGCGAGCCCCTGCGCGACCGCCAGCGTTTCGAGCGGCCCTACCTCCAGCAGGGTCTCCAGCGCCACCAGGGCAAAGACCATCCGGTCCTCGTCGTAGAGCTTCCGGTCCTCGTCGTCCCGCAGAGGCTCCTTCGACTCGGGCGGCATCGCCACGTAGTAGATATACTTCCCTTCGAGCACCAGCATGTCGGGGTCGAACGGCGTCCACCGGGTCAGCTCCCGGTTCACCACCAGCTTGGTCAATGGCCCCGCAACCGATACCACCTTGTCGACCAGCTCCGACAGCGGCGTCCTGAGCGGCATCACGTCCTTCGGTATGTCCACCACTCCCCCCACCCGCTGGCCGTTATGCCAGCTTAGTACGATCCTTCACTTCCTTCAACACATCCGCGAACATCCCCGGCGGCAGCTTCTCCTGCGCGACCTTCACGAACGTCTTGGCGAATTCGTCCTTCAGCCCTGACAGGCGGACCTCGATCCGGCGGATCAGATTCCGACGGCTCAGAGCCGCACGCTCAGCCCGGGCCTGCTTCAGCGGATCGGCGTGCGGTCGGGCCTCGTCCATCTCCTGCAGCTCGGCCTTCACCTGCGCCAGCAGCTCCAGCAGCTCAGAGCGACCGGCGGTGGCCACGTCCACGTAGTGACCCACGGTGTCCCCTCTCAGACCGCGCCGATCTTCCTTTGCTGAACGAAAGACTCCTGCACCTTCCGCACCAGCTCCCGGAGCGTGGCGGCTGTCACCCTGGTGCTGACCACCTTCACGGGCTTGTGGCTCATGAAGACGGCCGCTCCACTGATCGTCCCGTGCTCGGCCTGGAGCCGCTGGCAGTCGGTCCACTGTACCTCCAGGCTGTCCAGGCACCCGTCGGTCAGCGGAGACAGCTCCCGCAGCAGCTCGTCGGCCTTCAGCTCGGGACCGTCGAGCGGGAACAGGGGCACGTCGGGCACTTGCTTGGCCGGGGGCTCGGGCGGCAGCGGCGGGACCCCGCTCAAGGTCACCGGCGGGGCCTGGTCAACCCTGGGCGCGGGGGCAGCATCACCCGACCGCTTCACCCGGGCGAGCGCCGCGGAGTAGTCGTAGGGCTTCCCGTCGACCACCACCATCGGGACGCGCCGGTGGATCAGAGCGTGCATCGCCTCGATGTCCACGGTCCCGTCCTCCCGCCAACCCGGGTGGAAGTCGGTCAGCAACTCGATGTCCTTCTCCTCGAAGGCCAAGCTCAGCCGCTTCAGCTTGTCCTTCAGCCCCTCGCAGAGGCCGCATCCCTTCTTGGTGTAAACCGTGATCGTCAAAATCCAGCCCCCTCCGTAGTCGCTGCACCCGCCCCCCCGGCAGCGTCTCGCACCAGTTCGGCCTCCAGCTCTTCCATCGCCTCGGTGAGGGTCCCGCCGGCCGCCGACACCGACTTGCCGGGCAGGAATGCCATCAGATGATAACGGCACCCGTGCTCGTCGGCCCTCTGGCCGTGGGGCTCAACGATCCAGTCCCACGACTCGGTCAGCATCACCTTCACCTTGACAACCTCGGGATGGGCCTCGACCAGCTTCGTCACCGACGCCTGCCAGTCCCTCGGCGGAGCATCCCCTTGGATCTCCACGGCTCACCTCCGGCGCGTAGAGCGCCACCACCCGGCGGTAGGGGTTCCGTGTCGGGAACAGCACCCGCAGGACCCACATGACCGGGTTCAGCCAGCACCTCCAGCAAAGCCACGCGAGCACCCGCCCGCGCAGCGGATAGGTCCACGGCTCCACCGCCACGTCGATCAGCTTGCAGCCGGACACGCGGGGGAAGCCCGGAGGTAGTGGCTGGACCCGCTCACCGCTGGAGACGGATGCCACCGGGAGCCC
>RPOO01000336.1 GCA_003857025.1 Methanothrix sp. | reverse complement strand
GGATTTTTCATCACTCCGACCGATCTCCATGAAGCCATCCCTACTGGCGAGTCGGATATATAAATGTATTTGGGAAGGATTATGAACAACCTTGGACGGTTTTGCCCGAATTGGCCAAGTCAGAATCCGAAATGGCCGGAACCCGAGTTAAGAAATCAGTGGAAAAACCATAGATGGGGACGCAATAACGAAGGAAAATGGAAAAAAAGCAAATCAATTCCCGCCGCCGTCCCGCTTTCCCAAAGACCTGCCCGTAAAAGCCTTCGGCAAAAGATCCTCCACCGACGCCGTCAATGCATCTCCTTTTAAATTGGCCATGATGATCAGGATATCCTTGCCGAACTCCATCAGGCTCTGTCGACAGATGCCGCAGGGAGCGATGGGCTCGAGCGTATCTCCCACGACGGCAATGGCCTCAAAGTCGCGCTCACCGGATGCGACGGCTTTGGCCAGCGCCACCCTTTCCGCGCAGATATCGGCACCGGACGAGGCATTCTCGATGTTGCTGGCCGAATAGGTCTTGCCGCTCTTGCCAAGCAGCGCCGCACCAACCCGAAACCCGGAATAAGGAGCGTAGGCATTTTGCAGCGCCTCTGCTGCCTGATCGATCAATGAGTCGTAGCCTCCCGTGTACGGGCGCGGGCCGGAGCGCAGCGCGCCGATGTACATGCACTCCTGGGGCGGGATGGTTGGTATCTCGCCGCAAACTTCCTGGATGAGTACGGGTGCGTCTCGGATGATCACCGCCGGTATGCCTTCGTCGCCTTCACCCATGACGATCTGGGCAGCGGAAACGAGGTTGTCGGCCACCGCCTTGCGGGTAATCTTCAGCTCTCTGCCGAAGAGATCCTTCTGGCCGCGGGCATCTTCCACAGGCTCCAGGCCCTCGCAGGCCAGCGCAACGCCCACGCAGCCGAGCCGCAGCGGGTGAGTCCGGCTGTCTCCGATGATTACGCCGATCTTCTTTCCTTGCGCCATGCGATTGCGAATTTCCTTGGCTGCCTTTTGCGCGTCTGCCGGGAAAAGGACAACGTAACCGGGCGGCGCATTGGAGTGATCGATCCCGGCGTTGGGATAAAGAAAGCCCTTGTTCAAAGTGAGGACCACGCCCGGAATCCCGCCCAGGATCTCATCGGACTCGCGCAAAATCAGTTCCATCTCGTGCGGATCTTTGCAGTACTTGGCGGCCAAGGTCCTCGCCAGCTCGCCGGGCAGGACGTCATCCAGCAAGATCACGCGCCCCTCCGCCGTGGCCACTGTGCTCTCCGAGACGACGAGGATATCGCCGTCCTGAAGCGTGAGGCCTGCCTCAGCCATGCCTTTTTCCAGTGCCTGTACCAGGTCGTCGCCGACTTTCACGAGATTTGTTTTTATGCCCAAGACTTGCAAGAAACTCACCTGTAGCGCTCAGGGCTGTCTATCTGCCTCAGAGCGTCATCAATACACTCGGCCACCTGGGCGAGCCGGAAGGGCTGGCTTCTCAGGTTCTTCACCAGGCTGGTGATCTGAGAAACCGTGCCGATGATTAAAACCTCTTGCGGCCTCTTGTCGCAGCGAAGGGCGAGCTTGGGGATGGCGGCATCCCCGCCGCGAGCCAGCATCTCCTGCTTGATCACCAGCGATTCCATCGAACTCAATCCCCGCACAGCTACCACCCGAAAGGAACTCTTCTTGCAGATGATGCCGAATCCCCGCTCGTCCACTTCCGTCTGCCTGATGGTTTCCGTCATGTCCTCGCCCTGGCCGAGATGTCCGAGGACCTCGGCGCTCAATTCTCCGCTTTCCGATCGGACCGGATGCCCGCGGATGGCCTCAGCCATGCGAATGGTGTGCAAACTCAATTGAACGTCATGCGTCCTAACGATGTGCGCGCCCAAAAAGACGGCGATGGCCGTAGCCGCCAGGCTTCCGCTCAGCCGGTCATAGGGATTGGGCAGATTTAATGTGGCACCGATGAAGGTCTTGCGGGAGAGAGCGGCAAGAATCGGTCGGCGAAGGCTCCTCAGCCGATTGTATCCGCCAAGGATAGCCAGATCGTACTCGGTCGTCTTCTCCGGCACCCATTTTCCCACACCCGGGTCCACGGTAATCTTTTGCAGCGAGACTCCCGCGTCGACCGCCAGACGCACCCTTTCCCCCAGCAGCGGAATTATTCGGTCAAGGCAGAGTAGGTCGCCCGCCACCTTATCCGAGGCCATGATGATCAATGAGCCTTCATGCTCCTCCACCGCTTTGGCCATTGCCGGGTCCCGCAGGCCGGAGACATCGTTTATGCAGGCTGCGCCTAAAGAAAGAGCTTCGGCTGCAACGATCGGTCTTTGCGTGTCGATGGAGATATCGATGGAAAGGTTTTCC
>RPOO01000335.1 GCA_003857025.1 Methanothrix sp. | reverse complement strand
GCTTTGCCCTGGCCATGACCACGGATGGAGTGGGCTCCAAGGTGCTCATCGCCAACGCCATCCAAAAATGGGATACTGTGGGCATCGACTGCATCGGCATGAATGTAAACGACCTTTACGCCATCGGCGCGGAACCCATCGCTTTCGTGGATTATCTGGCCGTGGAAAAGGTTGACCCGGAGCGTGCGGCGCAGATCGCCATCGGCCTGCGTCGTGGCGCTGAGCTGTCCAACATGACCATTGTGGGTGGTGAAACCGCCTCGCTTCCGGAGATCATTCACGGATTCGATCTGGCTGGAACCGCCATTGGTGTGGTAGATAAAGACAAGGTCGTAACCGGCGAGCGCGTTCAAGTCGGCGATACGCTGGTAGGTGTTCCGGGCGACGGCCTGCACAGCAACGGCTACACTTTGGCCCGCCGGATCATCGCCGAGTCAAAATATACTTACTTCGACCCTATGCCGGGCGGGAAGAATACCATTGGAGAAGAGCTTCTCACGCCCACCAGGATCTATCATGAGATCGTGGAGCTGGTCAAGAAGTGCGATGTGCACGGCCTGGCCCATATCACCGGCTCGGGGCTTTTAAAGCTACGCAGGATCACGCCGCTTGGCTTTGAGATCACCGATCCTCTGGAGCCTCAGCCCATCTTCCGGCTGCTTCAGGAGCTTGGCAACGTCGATGACGCCGAGATGTACCGGACCTTCAACATGGGCATGGGCTTCGTAGTGGTCGTGCCGGAAAGCGAAGCAAAAGAGACCTGCCGCATCATGGGGCCCGGATCAAAGGTTATCGGATCGATTGTAAAAGAAGGAATAAAAGCAGGCAGCTTGAGCTTCTAAGCCTGCTTCTTTTTTTCCTCGCCGAACATCTCTTCCAATTTGGTTTTTATCGCCCGGATGGAGTCCACGGCGGGGCAGTTGAAATCGATGGGCGGAATGCCTGCCAGGTCTGCTTCCACCAGGCACTTGTCGAAGGGAATGGTTCCCAGAACGGAGATGCCCATTGCAGCCATCTTCTCGGCCACGGGTCCGGGATTGTCTGCCTTGTTGATCACGGCGAAGTATCTTGTTATGCCGATCTCCTTGCCAAGCTGCATAATCCGTTCAACTGTCTCGATGGATCGCATGCCAGGCTCGACAACGGCGATCATGGCATCCACGCCGCGAGCAGTGGCACGGCCCAGGTGCTCGATGCCCGCTTCCATATCCAGGATCACCAGGTCTTTCTCGCGGGTGATGACGTGCCGTATGAGGGCTTTGACGAAGGAATTGGCGGGACACATGCAGCCCGAGCCGCCCGAGTCAATGGTGCCCATGACCACCAGCTTCACGTTGTCGGGGCCGGTGCAGCCGCACATCTGCACGATGTCGTCCACCTTGGGATTCATCTTGAACATGCCCATGGGCATCCCCGCCCGCTCCTGCACCAGTTCTTTGTGCTCTGTGACGGGTTTTGGCAGCTGCTTGATTCCCAGAGCCGAGCCCAGGTTCATGCTCGGATCAACATCGATGGCCAGGACGTTGTAACCATCGCGGGCAAAGAGCCGGGCCAGGGTTCCGGCCAGGGTGGTCTTGCCCACACCGCCTTTTCCTGAGATTGCGATCTTCATTTCAGTAAACCTCGATTCTGTGAACTTCTTCTAAAGATTTTTCCTATCATGACTTATCCTGATTTATCCTGATTTATTTTGACATGTATGTTTATATCGATTCTATGTGATATACTTCTCGGGAGAGACTTCGGGGGAGAATGGGCATGATCAAAAGCATCAGAAAGCGCGACGGCAGCGTGGAGCCGTTTCGCGAGCAAAGGATCGAATCGGCCATTGCCAGGGCTTTTCGAGCCGTCGGCGACGAGCCGGGAGAGGCGGCAGCGAAACTGGCTGGAAGGGTAGTGGCGGCGGCAAATCTTCGATTCCCTGCCCCTGACTCAATTCCCGGCGTGGAGGATATCCAGGACATGGTGGAGAAGGCCCTTATCGAAGAGGGTTATGCAAAAGCCGCCAAAGCCTACATCCTTTACCGCCAGAAGCGAGCCGAGGTTCGGGAAGCCAAGCGCTACCTGGGCGTGGCCGACGATCTGAAGCTGAGCGTCAATGCCGTCGAAGTGCTCAAGAAAAGGTATCTGCGGCGCGATGAGCTGGGCGTCGTAATCGAGACGCCCGGTGATATGTTCGAGCGTGTGGCCCGCCTCGTTTCCCTGGCGGAAGGCCACTATGGCGGCGACGTGGAGACGAGCCGCCTGCGTTTCTTGAAGGCCATGCGAGATCTGGACTTTCTGCCCAACTCCCCCACGCTCATGAACGCCGGTCTTCCCCTCGGACAGCTCTCCGCCTGCTTCGTCCTGCCTGTGGAGGACTCGCTCTCAGGAATC
>RPOO01000334.1 GCA_003857025.1 Methanothrix sp. | reverse complement strand
TTTCCGGAAGGAACACCCTGTCAGGCGTGCCCTCCGGAAGATAGATGGCCCCCCACGCTTGATCGGTAATTTCCTTGTATTGGCTGGGATAGTCTCCAGCTTTTAAGCGGCCTGGGAATCCCGCGTCCGTCCGGAAAAGGGCCCGCAATCCCCCGCTTCCTACAGGGTATCCGCCAAACAGTCCGAAGGCGCCCTGCGGGATGCCTCCGTAGGGCTTGTAATCGATAGAGAAGTTTTGCGATCCATAGACCATGAAAATCTTGTAGCTGCCGAGCCCGCCGCGAAATTTGCCAAAGCCGGAACCATCTTTGTTATGGTTTCGGGCGAAATAGAGGAGGGGGTACTGCATTTCCGTGCGCTCAATGTCGCTAATTCCCCCCGAGGGGATATTCATATGTCCTCCGGTATTGACTCCGTCACGTGTAGGGGTCGCCCCAAGTCCTCCTCCATGGATGTCGTAGATCCCCTGTGCCGTAGGTATTCCCTGACGATTGGTGCCGGCGGGAATGTAACCTGGCCCGCCCGCGTACCAAATGCCATACCAGCTGGCGTTGACGTCTTGGTACCGGCCAGCGGCGAAGAGCATTTTTGCCACGTTTTCACACACTGAAGCCACGAGCATCCCGCCGACCCAAGGAGCGAAGCCGCACGCGGCGGGAAACTTACAATTGAGGACAGAGCCCTCGGGAACAGAGACTTTCACCGGCCGCATCTTGCCATCGCTCCAGGGCACGTCCCAAAAAAGCGTGTTGGTGAGCGCCAGAGCTACGTGGGCTGTCGTGCTGGGGAGCGTGGAGTTATAGTCGTTATCGAGCTGTGGACTGGTGCCGGAGAAATCGATTTGCAGATCGTCGTCCCGCTTTGTCATAGTGCAGATGACTTGAATGGGCATCGCCTTCCGGCTCTTCTTATCGACCGCCGTCATGTAGATTCTGGAAAGCCAGCGTCCGTCCGGCAATGAGCGGAGCTTGGCCCGTGCCTTACTCTCCGAATCTTGGATCATCTTCTCGCCGGCCGCCTGGACAAACCTAAGACCAAACTTCTCGACCAATCCTAGATAACGCCTCGCGCACACGTTATTGCCGGCAATCATCGCCTTGAGATCCAAACCCACATACTGAGGATCGCGACACTGCTCTGTGAGGGTCTTAAAGACGTCTTCCCGGAACTCACCGCGCTCGACGATCTTAAGACCGAGGATGCGAATTCCCTCATGGTAAATCTCCTGAGCGGCGCCGCGCAGCAACCCTCCCGTGTCCGCCGTGTGCGTGCTGGTGGCGGTCCACGCGATCAGTTTCTTTCGGTACAGGATGGGTTTGATCACCATCATGTCATAGGTGTGGGAGCCGGCCACGTAGGGGTCGTTAAAAAAGATCTGATCCCCATCGTAAAAGCCGGGAGATCGGCCGAACCAGTCGATGAGCACCTTGATGGCGTCCGAGGTGGCGGCGGCAAATCTCAAGTGGCCTGAGCAGGCGAGCACCATCGTGCCCTGGGCATTGTAGAAAGAGCTCATGCACTCCCCGCCCTGGGAAACGATGGGCGACGCGGTCACACGTTGAAGCGTCATCCGGCCTTCCTCGCCGATCGCCCACAGCCGGTGTAAAAACATCTCGTAACGGATTGGGTCGATTTCCATGTCTTCGTTACCCTTGTACGATCATCCCCTCGCTGCGCCGCCACTTGATCACCGTTCTCTCCAACCATTGCATCAGCCCATTGGCTGCCATGATGAATGCAAGCAGAATGAAGATACCCGCAAAAGCCCCGGCGCTGTCGAAGGTGGAGCCGGCATAATTAATAAAGTAGCCTAGGCCTTTGCTGGCGGCGATGAATTCTCCGACCACGGCTCCGACCACCGCGTAGGGGACAGCGCTGCGCAATCCCAGCATGATAAAGGGCATGGTGGAGGGGATAACGATCTTGCGCAGGATCAACCCGCCTTTCGCGCCCATGATGCGGGCCAGCTGCAAGTACTCCTGATTGATCTCCCGCACCCCGGCATAGGCGTTAATGAAGAGCATAAAGAAGACCTGAATGAATACGACGGCCACCTTCGACCAGATCCCGATTCCCAGCACGATGATGAAGATCGGCGCGAGCGCGATCCGGGGGATGCCGTAAAAGGCCATAACGTACGGCTCAAAAACCACCGCCAGGAACCTCGAGCTGCCAAGCAAGAAGCCCACGGCTAGGCCGAGGAAAGCTCCCATCAGGTATCCAATGACAACTTCGGTCAGAGTGACACGGATATGGACCCAGATCGTTCCGGTAGCGAAGAGCTCGTATAGCCGCCACATGACCGAGGTCGGCTTGGCAAGAAAGGTCTCGCGAATCAGAGCGCCGGCAGCCCACTGCCAGAAAATGAGCAGCGCAGCCCCGACAAGAAGCCGCCAGATCCAGATGGAATAGGTCC
>RPOO01000333.1 GCA_003857025.1 Methanothrix sp. | reverse complement strand
AGATTCGCAATCGTTGGAAAGTCACAAGATTGCTCAGATCGGCTTTTATGGGGTTTTTCGAAATCCTCTTAGGTCGATTGCCTAAAAAGAGGGCCGTCAGGTATCATAGATCAACGCCTAAGAACATAGCCTTCAACGTTCGTGCCCTAATTAGAGCCTCGTGGTAATTCATCGCACTAGCACTACCTATATAGACATTTTTAACCTTCTTGTCATTCCTCCAAGAAGCATACCAGTATGTGTAGACTTTGGTCTTCTTCTTTCTTACAACTTTTTCCATCTTCACGGGGTAGACAGTCAAATCTTCAAGTCGGGCCCGTAATTCTAACAATCTAATAGATTTGTCTTTCTCTGAACTGGATCTTTTTAGCTTTCGGGCCAGCTCATTAGCTTCGACTAGATCCATTGACATTAGGTGCTCTGATACAAGTATTTCCTGACGTGCCTTTCTCTTCAGATCTTTGATCAACTTTCTGCTTTCTGTAGTATGCATAAATTTTTTGATATATTTCTTAAATGAAAAATAAGCTGTAATGACATAATCTCATTTTATGTCATTGACAAAATGTTTAATTATTTGCCATCCATGTGTTCCGTACGCGAATAAAGGCGTGGTTGAATATTGAGTGCAGATGATGTGCAAATCAATGCTTTTCATACAAACCATGCCTATCAGCAAAAGATCGGTCAACTCAATTAAGGAAGACTACCCGCTAACTGAGGAGGGGAAAATGTTAGAGCAAAAAAGGTCAGCAGAAGTATCGAAGGATTACTTTGTACAAGCGTTTGATAAGATTGCTGAGGAGCAGAAACTTAACCCTGCTGCTCAAACAGCGATTATAAGTGCCGTGGAATCTGCCAAAGAAACGGCTATCAAACAGGCGGCTTATGTTGACGATAAATATTTTTATCGCGGAGTTCTCTTGATTCTCGGTGGTTCTGTAATTGTAGGTGCCATCGGTATCTTGATACTAGCGTTTTATCGAATAGATATCCCGCAATCCATAGTAGCTCTAGCAACAACTGCACTAGGTGCAGTAGCCGGACTGCTGGCACCGTCTCCAGTAAACCAATAGCACTATATTCTCACTTTTTGTAGCTTGATTCAATCAATTGATGGTTTCGAGTGGTCTATAACATATTATACAATAATAATTTGTAAATATATATCTACTCAAAACCCCGATATTATGCTCTGGATTATCTGGCTTATTTTCTTGACCCGGCTTTTGGAAAACCTTATCACTTAATTATCGACAGAGATTTGCCAAGCGTTTTATAGTTATCCGCATAAGTTTTTATAATTCGTATTATTTAATATAAACTTTTCAATCCAATAACCTGCATAGCTCTTGCATTCCGCGAACCTGCAAAAAGACTCTGTGATGATATGTCTCACCTCCGCCAGATTTGGGACAAAAGATGTAGATAGTACTCTCTTTATAGATTTCCAGATGAACTCAATTGGATTCAAATTTGGTGAATATGGTGGAAGATAAACGAGATATATGCCAAGTTCCTTTGCCGTCTGCCTAACGAGTCCACTCTTGTGAGATGAGAAGTTGTCTATAATAATTACAATCGCGTGATATGTATCATTTGAGGTCTTTATCTCTTTTAAGAAGTTAGCTATTGATGGGGCCTTTGAATCATCGAGGAACTTACTTATGCAGTTGCCTTTTATTGCATAGAACCCAATAGTATTCGTATTGAATTTTGTTGTGTTTTTTATAGATCTCACTCGTTCAAAGCTCCAAACCTTAACCGTGTTCGCTATATTTTGCGGCCTGGCTTCATCGATGAAACCAATTGCTATCTTTTCTTCCTTGATTCCTTTCTCCTTAAGCAAAGACAAAACAAGATCCAGTTGGTTATCAAGTATCGCTTCCGCATTTACCGACCTTCTGTAGTCCATCGGATAAGGCTTTGAGAAAAGCATGTGAAATTTATTTCTTAAGATTTTTATCGTTTGATCTTCGGATAGATCTACATCAAAATGCGCTTTTATCTCGCGACTATTCAGCCATCAAGCTGAAACCTAAATTTTCCGCCCAAATATCATGAACCTTAACGATCGCCAATTCTCCCCCAAAATTTAAATATTAATGAGATTCATACAAGTGAAATAATGGATGGGCGCAATTCTCATCAAATAGCGATTGGTAGCCTAGATAATTCGCACTCATCAGCGGAATCAGACAAAACCATCTCATTAAATCGCGAAGATATTTTAGTGATTTATAAAGAAGGTCCTGAAGCAGTTGTTACGCTTGGCCAAACCCTTTGTTCTATCTGTAATGAACAAGCTGCAAGAATCGTTGAACTAGAAGAGAGGGTAAAGGCATTAGAGGATCAAATCAATAAAAACAGTCGCAATAGCAGCAAACCGCCCTCGACAGATACCTTCAAAAAAATCAAGGGCCAGCGCAAGCCGAGTGGTAAATCAGTAGGT
>RPOO01000332.1 GCA_003857025.1 Methanothrix sp. | reverse complement strand
TACAGAAGGATCGAGCGCTCCTCAGAAGCATGACCAGATGATCTCAAATTTACTGGGAACCAAACTTCACCAACCATCTCCGCCTTCCGCTCGCAACCAAAGCGCCCAGGCTATACGCCGCAAATGGGGCCGGGGAGGATTTTTGATCCAGGCTTTGAGCTTATCGCGCTGTTTTTCACTCAAGATCAATTTCTTGGACGCTGGCATAGGTCTTCTCCTTCATTCCCGTGGTTGCCAGCTCCGAATTTTTACGGCGGCGCTCCAGCCATGCCGAAGATCATCCGTTTTATTCCGCAAAACTAAGCCACCACAGCATTGATCAACGGGAAAGTGGCTATGTTAGGCGAGGATTCAATACTGACCACCCAAATACAACCCCTTCAAGAAGAGCAAACTTCAGGAAGGATTAGGATTTACTTCCTTCCGTTGAGATAATACGAGCAAATGCCGTGCGCCTGCACGCCTGGCACCGTGACGAAGTACCAGAAGCATATATCCGGCCCGTTTCTGGATCGCATCGACATCCACATCGTAGTGTCGCAGGTGGGATACGAGAAATTGTCCGACCAGCGCCTGGGCGAGCCGTCTGAGAAGGTGCGGGCGCGGGTGGAGGCGAGGCGGGAGATCCAACGCCAGCGGTTCGCCACACTGGTAGGGACGAAGCATTCACCCACCGGCGATCCAGATGATCCAGGCGCCACACGGGCGAATGCAACGACCTTACAATAGATCGTGACCTTCAACGCCGACATGCGCCCGGCGGAGGTGCGGAAGTTCTGCCCGCTCGAAGACACCTGCCGCAGCTTGATGAAAAGCGCCATGAGCGAGTTGCAGCTCTCTGCACGAGCCTATCATCGCATCCTCAAGCTGGCGCACACCATCGCAGACCTGGCAAGAGCGAGCAGATCGGGCCAGCACATTAGACGGAGGCGCTGCAGTACCGGCCGAGGGGGATGATGGGGGGTGATAACCGACTATTGTATTGCGAGTATAATGTGAGTGGAGCAGATGATGGCTGAATCACACATTCACATTCCTAAGGAGACTCTCACGGAATTCTGCCGCCGGCATCACATCCGAAAACTTTCGTTTTTTGGATCGGTGTTGAGCGATTCATTTAGCCCATCCAGCGATGTTGATGTTCTCGTTGAATTTGAGCCAGATCACATACCTGGCCTTAAACTAATCCAAATCCAAGATGAGTTGTCATCCTTATTAGGGGGACGAGAGGTTGACCTGGTAACGCCAAAGTTCTTAAACCGCCGGATTCGGGAAAAAGTTCTTAGAGAGGCGCAGGTCCAATATGCTCAATGATGAGTGGGTGTATGTCGGCCATATGCTGGCCTTGGAAATTTCATCAGGCAAAGATAAAGAGACATACAACCAAGATCTTACGCTTCGCTTGGCTTTAACGCATCTGGTGCAGGTGATTGGCGAAGCCGCCCAGCGGGTTTCAAACACATTCCGTGATGCTTATGCTGACGTCCCCTGGCGAGAGATAATTGGTATGCGTCATCGAATCGTTCATGATTATTTAAACGTCGATGAAGATGTCGTCTGGCAGGTTGTGCAAGATGATCTACCATTGCTTGTTGAAAAGCTAAATCGTATCATTCCACCGGAATATCTGTAACCTATTGACACAGGCCCGGCGGAAGTGCGGAAGTTCTGACCGCTCGACGGACACCTGCCGCAGCCTGATGAAAAGTGCCATGAGCCTATCATGGCATCCTCAAGCTGGCGCGCACCATCGCAGACCTGGCAAGAGCGAGCAGATCGGGCCAGCACATTAGGCGGAGGCGCTGCAGTACCGGCCGAGGGGGATGATGGCGGTGTAAGAATGATTACATTAGAGAACCATCTTGTGACAGCCCTTAATCCAATTGCCCCTCCAAATGACAAGGCAGCTATGGTTCGCAAGAGTAGCCCGTGTGGGATACCCCCGTTCTCGTTCTAGCTGGATCAAGTTCATAGTCACGCCTTATTTCCCAGGAGGTAAGGATATGCTCCGCGTACTCAAGTAATTCTACGCCGCCGCGCTGCTCAATCTCTGGCCGGCTGGCTGCGAGAAGCTGTCGGATCGGCTCGCCTTCATCTAGGAAGCTGCGCAAATAACCTTCCAGCTCTCCGATCTCCAGGGCGGCGATCAGCGATTTGAGGGCTTCCGCTTCCTCCCCCATAGAATGATTGCGGCGGGGACCGTTGCCTTTAGGCGACAGGGGAGGCCGCTTTCTCCTTTCTTCTCTTCTTTCCTCAGGCCGAATCAGCTGATCGGTCTGAGATGCTTGACGACACCGGCATATCTAAGTCCACTTGTTCTATGCTCGGTAGGTAATTACTTTGACAAT
Source organism: Methanothrix sp. (assembly GCA_003857025.1). Lineage (GTDB taxonomy): Archaea > Halobacteriota > Methanosarcinia > Methanotrichales > Methanotrichaceae > Methanothrix. The sequence goes on along the minus strand of RPOO01000332.1, from coordinate 120 downwards.
GACACATGGGTGCATCTCTGAAACTGTGAGCACAAATGTTCATGTTAACCAGCAGAGGGCAGTTCGGAGAAATCATGGTGGTCAATTCTCTGAGGTTGCCGAAGAGGTTGCTCTCGGTGG
>RPOO01000331.1 GCA_003857025.1 Methanothrix sp. | reverse complement strand
TGCCGATAACACAATTAAATTGTGGGACACAGAGAGCGGGTCCGAGATTCGAACTCTTTATGGACATAGGGATTGCATAGAAGATATTGCATTTAGCCCAGATGGCCAAACCCTTGCTTCAGGAAGCTATGACTATACGATCAAATTATGGGATGTAGCAAGCGGATCTGAAATTCGAACTCTTACCGGGCACTCAGATGTATTGGATTGTGTTGCATTCAGTCCTGATGGAAGCACTCTTGCTTCTGGAAGCTCCGATAATACGGTTAAGCTATGGGATGTAGCCAGCGGCTCTGAGATCCAAACTTTCTCCAAACCTATGGACCTGGTGTTTAGTGTTGCCTTTAGCCCAGATGGTCGTACTTTGGCAGCAGGAAGTCGCGACGGCAGGATCTACCTCTGGAAAGTGACTCGATCTGTCCAAATCTGATCAAAGCAAATCTGTCGAAGGTAGAGGAACTGGTCGGAGACCAGAAGAAACGGATTTTGGGGTATATAGGGTTCGAGTACTTGATTGGTTGCTGCAGAAACCTAGTGTCCCGTCAGCTCTTTAATGTCGGATAAAGTCGGAATAATTTTACCCTGGCATCATCGGTTGTGAATTGCCAATTAACCTTTGCATTTTTGTTGTTTCTGAATTTTAACCATGCTGCAACCTCGTTCCTAACAACCTTGATATCGTCGATTCTTCTGTTCAAGCATTGGCTTGTAAGCACGTTTAATTCGATCTCGGCAATATTCAACCAACTGCCATGTTTAGGGGTATATACAAACTCAAACCGATCCCACAATGCCTTTGCCTTTTCTGGCGGAAACGCTTCATAAAGCGATCCTGGTTTGTGTGTATTTAGGTTATCCATTATCAAGGTTATTTTTTCAGCACATTCATTTTGACTCGCGATCTCTTCTACAAAATAAGCCCAATCCAATTTGGTTTTTCTTTCTGTGACTTTTACAGTTCTCGTTCCTGCCAATGGCTCACATGCAAGGAAAATATTGCATAATCCGCAACGACGGTATTCATAATCATACTTGACCGTTTGCCCTGGGGATGCCGGGATAGGTATCCTTGTCTCTGCGATCATTTGCTTTGGAGATTCGTCCATGCAAATAACAGGATGGCGTGGATCAAACGGACGCTTGTAAACGTCCAGCACCATTTCCATGTTTGCAACAAAGCTGCCATTTTGCTTCGGCGGAATTATCCATTCATCGCGTTGCCACGGTTTGATTTCGTTTTTTTTAAAATGCGACGCACCGTTTCGTGAGAAATGCTATCAACATAGTTGAGTTCGACAACCTTGTCGGCCAATAACCTCAAAGACCAACGTGCGAAACCTTCGGGTGGCTCACTGCAACTTAATGCAATCAAATGGGCTTCGAACTCTCCATCTGTCTTTTTAGTATAGATGCGGTTTCTTTTCCGCCTGTTGAGCGCAACATCAAATCCTTGCTCGATAAATCGCTTCTTGACACGGTCAATTTTTCTCATGCTTATGTTCAGCACGCGAGCCATTTCCTCATTAGTCGATCTCTTTGTTTGAAAATCACCTTCATCGCACCCAAGCAAAATCAGCGCGTCAAGAATTTTTTGTGATCTTTGCTTGCCTTTGGAAGTAAGCTCGATCAGAGTATTACGCTCCTCTTCGGAAAGTGCAACGATGTACTTCTTCATATCTAATTCTCCAAGGTTGGTTATGAAGCTTATACATCATATACTTTACGACTTTATAAGATTGACGAGACACTAGTCAAGATAGGGCCGGGCCGAGATCTTACGGCCCTGGCTTGATGACATCGAGGATATGATTCAAATCAGCTTGGCCGAGAGTTCCTTACGTGCAGAGCTTCGCTGGCCAGCCGCCCGCTCCCCGCGCATTGGATTCGGACAAGATCCATAAGGACGCGAGGCCAGGCGGCGGAGGGCGGCCAGGGGCCGGCCTGCATTGCATCAACCCGGCTGATCCTCGGCTCGGCCCCAGGTGGCGGCTAAGCTGGGCGTATTAGATAGCCGGGCCCCTGGCCAAGATCTTCCAGCTCCGGCCTGAGGGAGTCGATTGAGCGATTCCGAGGGTTGGGCGCTAAAGAAGGAAGGAATTGGCTTGCGAACTGAGGCGGGCAGATGCGACGAGGAAGCATTCTTGAGGTCCAGATCATTTTTAAAATGGTCTCTACTAACACATCGATGCAGAGGACGTTCGCAAGGAATACGTGACGCATATACCGCAGCTGGGGTGTCGAGGAAGATTCTGCAGCACCAATTCTACCTCAAGCTGGCCCGGCCCGAAAGGAGGTTAGGAAGGTGAAGGGCAGAAAAAGAAAGAAGATGCTGTGTTCGACGGCACTGGCAGGCAAGATTTTGTTACTGGAATATGGAGGGCAGCATATACGGATCTGATAGATAATTCTGCGAATAGGCTAAGGGAGTATTGCCGTAATATGGAAATCCGTAATAGGGAATACCGCCAGAGTAT
>RPOO01000330.1 GCA_003857025.1 Methanothrix sp. | reverse complement strand
TGCGCGACGGCATGAATGCCTTCCTCAAAGGCATCGGCATAACCTTCCGGCGAGATGAGGAGACCCGTCGGCCTCGCGTCAATAAGCCCGAATCAAGGCTGGATAGAATGCAAAAGGATCAGGGCGAGTACTATTATCAGATAGAGGAGTCGTAGGGCTGCAAGATCCTGCGATTAATTTTTGCGTGTGTTTCATTTGCTGTTTCGATTTTATGCAGATCCTATTTTGCCCAATTGAAAAGGAATATCGATGCAGATAGATCGCAATAAGCCGTCGATTAGAGATATATCTTAGAATTATCTTTGAATTCGAATTGAGCATCAATCGATCCCAGGAGAATATATGAAGCCGCTACGCCGCCATTTCGTTCGCAGCCTGGAAGGCCAGACCCTGCTGGAGATATTCTTCGTCACCGCAGTAGTCTCGGTCCTGGCCATCCGTTTCTTTCTGGCTCTGACCGGCTATCCTCGCTTGAGCCCAGGCAGCCTGCACATCGCCCACGTGCTCTTGGGCGGGCTTTTCATGATGCTGGCCCTCTTCGTATCTTTGGGCTACGTAAACAAGTCGGCACAATATGCGGCGGCTGTGATGGGAGGCTTCGGCTTTGGGGCATTCATCGATGAGCTGGGCAAATTCATCACCATGGATAACAACTATTTCTATCGCCCAACGGCGGCGCTGATTTATATCACCTTCATCTTGCTGTACCTCGGAATAAAAGAGATCATACAGCGACCCCTCAGCACATCCCGGGAGAAGCTGGTCAACGCCCTGGAGCTAGCCAAAGAGGTGATATTGGAGGACCTGGACCACCAGGAGAGAAGAAAAGCACTGGACCTGCTCAAGGAGTGCTCAGCCTCGGACCCTGTGACCAAGGCCCTGCGCACCCTGCTCTATTCCACCGAGTCCATTCCTGCGCCTGGGCTCGACATTTATACCAGGACCAAGATAAAATGTAGAAGGTTTTACAGGACGCTGGCGAAAAAATCCTGGTTCGTGAAAGCCGCCATCGCCTTCTTCCTGTTGCAGTCAATCATGGCCCTTGTTCTCGACATCTTCATGCTCTATATCAAGCTGCTCTGGGGACAGAATCTGCATGAGGTCTTCCCCACGCTCACAGTCTCGGATCAAATCGGCCTGGTATCCGCAACGCTTTCCGCCGCCATCGCCATCGTCGCTATCATGACGTTCAGAAATGATCGATTGAAGGGCTATTTGCTCTTCAAAAACGCAGTGCTTGTTCAGATCTTGTTGGTGCAGGTTTTTGTGTTCTATAGGGCGCAGTTTCTCGCATTTCTCGGCCTGGTGGGAAATCTATGCGTCCTCCTGGTATTAAATTATATGATTATGCAGGAGAGAGAAGAGCAGCACACTCTTGCCGCGGAACCGAACCATTGCGGAACCAACTGATGAAGCGAAATGGAGTGACTTCCTCCCATGCCCCTGAAGGGGCAGGGCTTCCTACGTCATCGATCTAACTTGCGTTGACAGTTTGCTCAAAGTAGGGGTCGGATCTTGATGGGCTCTTTTCCTCAGTCCGAGGGTGCGAATGTTCAGGCTGGCATTGATGTCCCGGTCCATCTCTAGCCCGCAGTTAAGACAAAGATGGACTCTTTTTGCCCGCGTCTTGGGAACTATTATACCACACTCGGGAGCATTTCTGCGAAGTGTATCTCGCATCTACCAGTTCTACCACTTTGCCAGCCTTCGCAGCTTTGCTTTGAGTGAATTGGATTGGTTTGCCCCATGCATGGTCTTGCCATCTCGTGCTGGCTGCTTGTTCTCGATTTGGTATTGAATGCAAAGAGCGGTGCAGGAGAATTTTTCGGAAAATCATATTGGATTTTTTCTGGTTAGAGTTTCAGCGCTTGCCAACCACAGGCCGGAATGCTTAAATACTATTCATACACTAACTAAAGGTTAGTAATATTCGGTGCAAAATCGGCTGGATGAAGAAACCAGGAATGCCTGGCCAGTGCCTTGGCAATAGGCAGTTCACAAAAGCCTGGCGAAAGCTCTCGATCTGGTTTAGGCTTGCATCCGAGCCGAACATCAGAACAGATTAAAAAATTACTTAAGCTTTGCAGATATAAATACATTGGAGGATTTTAATGACAGGAGAGATTACACTTAAGGTTATTGAAGCGAGACCAACGGATGTGGGACGTGGTATTGCTCGGGTTGACCCGGCAGTATTTCGCGAGAACGGCTGGCAGGCAGGCGACGTCCTCAGCATCGCTGGAAAAAAGAAGACCGCTGCCTTGATCTGGCCCGGCTATCCCGATGATACAGGAACCGGCGTGGTGCGGCTGGACGGAAACACCCGCAGAAATGCAGGCGTGAGCATCGACGACAAAGTTCCAGTCAAAGTGATACAGGCAGCAGTCGCCGACTCCGTGATCTTCGCTCCCACGGTGCCATTGCGCATCACAGGCGGCGAGGAATACCTGAAAAGGTACATGGAAGGGCGTGTCATCGCCAGGGGCGACATCATCGAGATC
>RPOO01000329.1 GCA_003857025.1 Methanothrix sp. | reverse complement strand
CTTCTGGATGCTGTGAGTAGTACCGCTCTCCTTGAAGCTGACGGCAAGCAGGTCCTCGATCTCCGTCCTGGCCGCCTCATACTTGGACGACTCCATCGGCTTGATGCAAACCCCGGCAGATCCCTCCGGCTGCAGGCCGAGGCTTGCCTCCAGAGTGACGGCTGCGGTGGAGATGGCGAAAAGCCGGTCGGTCTTGGCCTCAGGCAGCCGGGTTTTGCCCAGGATGGAGTCCAGGAACCCCATCCCTAAGCCGCCTCAAGCTCTTGCTCGATTCTCTGCAAAGCCGCGATCCTGGCCTCGGTTGACGGGTGCGTCGAGAACAGGTTCATGATGGATGAACCGGACAGGGCAGGAACTATGAAGAGCGCACTGACCGGCCCTTCAACTTTGCGCAGGTCCTGCGTCGGCACCTTGGCACCGCTGATCTTCATCAGAGCGGAAGCCAGTTGGGACGGCTGGCCGGTGATGATTGCCGAGCCGCGGTCGGCAGAGAACTCTCTGTACCTGGATAAAGCTCGAATGAGGATGAAGCTCACGATCCAGACGACAATTGATACCACGAGCAGTATCACGAAATTGCTGCCTTCGTCTCGATCGCGACTGCCACCGCCCATGAAGGGAAGCCACTGAACCATCATCTGAGCTACAGAAGAGAGGAACGTGGCAATGGTCATGACCATCATGTCCCGGTTCTTGACGTGAGTCAGCTCATGAGCGATCACAGCCTCAAGCTCGCTGCGGGTCAGCTGCTGCATGATGCCGGTCGTCACGGCCACCACGGCATTCTTCTGGTTTCGGCCTGTGGCGAAGGCGTTGGGCATGCTGGTCTTAACAATGGCGATCTTCGGCATGGGCAGATCGGCGATAGCGCACAGCCTCGACACCATCTGGTGCAGCTCGGGAGCCTCGCTCTCGGATACGATCTTGGCTCCCATCGAGCTTAGAATCAGCTTGTCCGAGTAGAAGTACTGCAGGAACATGAACCCGCCGATGAACAGCACTATCACTACTTGGCTGGTATGCATGGCTATCAAAACTGCCAAGAATCCCAGATAAAGAACCGTCAGGAGGAACATGGTCAGGAGCATCCTGGCCTCAAGCCCTCGGTCAGATTTCCATCTTTTCATATCTCTATTTCACCTTATTGCCCCAAAATTTGCTAATCAACATCAGACGACCAAGCATTTAATGAGATCATTTCATCAAATGATATCATCTGTTAAGGTCAAATGACATCATCCGAACAAGTCAATGATATCGTCCAAGCAATAAAAAATCATCGGCTCGTCTGCGGCCGTTGGTCCATCTGTGGTCTATCTATATTCGTCGGCTCATCGGCAACATTATTTCGGCTTCCTCTTCTGTTTTCCATTCTGCTGCTCGACTCAGCGTTCCGTTCTGCTACTCCTTTCACTTCTCTTTTCGCTTCTCTTTTCGGCATTCCATCCGCTTGTCTGAGACGGACACCATCGATGAATGCTGAAGACGGCTGCCGAGAATGAGGAGGACACCTGCTAAATAGTTGAACCTGCGTAGATTAGCTAATAGAATAGATTTGCATTTTCAAAAGGCTAACGAGGCTGATCTTCATGGCACAAGCAAAAATAGGCGATACCGTATTGGTTCACTACAACGGCAAACTGGATACCGGCGTTCTCTTTGACACCTCGCAAGGGTCCGATCCCTTAAAGTTCGAGTTGGGCTCTGGATGCCTGATACAGGGTTTCGAAGAGGCGGTAGTAGGCATGAGTCCCGGCGAGACCAAGACGGTTCAGATTCCACCCGAGAAGGGCTATGGCAAGTACAGAGAAGATCGTGTTATAAAAGTGGACCGAAAAGACCTCCCGGAAGGCCTTGTTCCCGAAGATGGCATGACGCTGGAGGTTACTGCGTCCAACGGCGTTGTGGTTCCCGTGCAGATCGCGGAAGTTGGCGACACTACGGTAACGCTGGATGCCAATCACCCGCTGTCTGAGCAAACACTAACCTTTGAGATTACATTGGTCGCCATCAGCGATGAAAAGAAAGCGTAAAGCGAGCGATCATCCTTGTTACATTCCGGGGATGGGAGCACCCAACCGGACTATTTTTGTCTGTGATGACCAAATTTTAACCATAACTGTTTTGGGATTAGACAAGTCTGCATTTATCACTATCCAGACATCATTGAGGTCCATTTGCCATCCATTCGCTATCCTTTTGCCATCAAGGCATCTTTAGAAATCCGCGATTATTGGCGATCTGTGATTCCAGGAATCGGCAGCTTCCGGAAAGATCTTCCTGGATATGATGCACAGGATGCCGGATGGCCAGTAACTCGCCTGCCTCAAAGAAATGGCCATAATATCGTTGGCAAACCTGGATAAAACGACCCCCCAATAGCTCATCGAGAGTTGATCCTGTCGCGATCGGAAAGCTGTTGGCACATCCGTGGTGTGCCGGACTTCGGCAGCAGGTTGTTGGGGATTGTCATATTCGCTTTCCAGTGTGTCGGGAAATATCACT
>RPOO01000328.1 GCA_003857025.1 Methanothrix sp. | reverse complement strand
TGATAGTGCGGCGGCCATCTTTCCCAGGCGACAGTGCCTTGAGGACATGCCACTTAATATGAAGTGTCTATCAAGGAAGACGAAGAGAAAAGTCAAAAGCGCAGCCAGTCCTGTCCAGGAGTGAGCCACGTGAAAATCCAGAGGCCACAGCCTAAAATTCCCTGCTGATATGTAGCCTATCAGGCCAGTGGCTGCGAGTATGACCGTTATCCTGCCCAGATTGCGGTGATACGGCCCGTGCATGCTGACGGCCAGGGCTATGGTCAGTATCGCAGCTGCTGCAGAAGGCACCCAGTGAAGTGGGGAGAAGACCATAAATTAATATTTTATAGACTCTAAACATTCTTAGATCTTTGGCTAAAGGCCATTGGACAACAAAAAAGGGATAGGCTTGAAAGGGATATGCTAAATTGGATTTGTCCAAGAAAGAATATATGAATGGCCATCTAGCCCGGCCATCCATCCTCATTTTCTAAAATTCTAAATTACTATTTCTTAGGTTTCGGGTTGCGGGCCTTGCCAACCTGTAACTCTCTCTAGTTGACCCTTATTACCTTCAGCAGAGAGACCACAGGCACTCCGGCGATCTCATCCGTGCCCTTCTTGTCGATGAGGACGGCGATGGCGTTGATCTTGGCCCCGTGCTCATCCAGGTACTCGACAGTCTCCTCCAGCGTCCGGCCCGTGGTGACTACGTCATCGATGATGATGCACTCCTTGTCCTTGACATCCGAGAAGTTGGAGCTCAGGTTGCCGTGTGCCTTCTTGCTCTCTTGGGAGAACATCTGCTTGCTGGGAGTGTAAACGGCCAGGTCTGCCGCAAGATCATTGGCCACCATGCTGGCCAGGGGCAGCCCGCTCAGGGCGATGCCGACCACAACATCGACGCTGCACTCGGTGGCATCCAGCGTCTCATAAATCACATCGGAGAGGGCCTGAGAGATATGGCTCAGCCGGAAAGCGCTCTTGCCGATGACCGACCAGTCCACGGATATGTCTTTGGGGCCGGGTGCGCCGCTCGACTTCTCGGCATGAGTGAGGAGCCAGGTAACGGTCTCGCTGGACACATTCAGCTCTTCTGAGATCTGGCCCTCCACCAGCCCTTCCGCTTTCAGTTCACTTGCTTTCTTCATCAAAGTTTCAATGTTCTTCATTCTATTAGCACCTCTTTTTCTTCCGGGCAGGAGTTCCGCAATCAGGACATGCTTCTCCCTCAAAGCTCTTGCCGCAGCCCCGGCACCTCTGGACATGCTTTTTCAGTCTCTTTATCCGGGGTTGCCCGATGGGCTCGATCTTCAGGCCGAGGTGAAGCGCAACGTTTTGTAAAGCGTAGTCGTCGGTAGCAAGAATGGCCCCGTACTCCAGGGCCTTGGCCAGCACATCGAGGTCGGTAGAGGACAGAACCCTGATGTCGCCCGTCTCTCCGGCAGCCGCCTTCGCCGCCTTCAATGATTGGGGGGATGGGCTTTCCACCCGCGCCTCGAAGATATGGAGCATGGACTTGGACCGCAGGTCTTTTAGCTCCGCTTCCACAGCCGGGACGGTTATCAGCTCTCCTTCCGGCCTCTTGCCCCAGATGAATACAGAAGCATCCGCTACGACGTACACATGCAGAGGCTCTTGAAAGTTATAGTACTTGGACTTTTCCCGGACCATTGCATGAATTCTCCAAGGCATTTTCACAGACTTCACCTAGGCTTTCCCGGACCAAAACGCTATTATCGTATAATGCAATCCAAGAGTTAGATGGCCAAGAAAGCTAAGAAGGCTGGCAATAAGGAAGAACAAGAGCTTGTAGCCGCACCTGCGGCAAATCAAGCTGCAAAATTACCACCCAAAGCCAAGCCCAAGAACGCTGCCGAGCGCAGACAGGATCGCATAGACGGAATAAAGAAGACAGTCTACCCGGCAGTCTTGGGAGTTCTGGCGGGCTTCGCATGCTACCACGGCGCAGCGTCGATCAATCAGCTTCCCTGGCACTTTGTGATGCTGTCAGTAATTCTGGTTACCTATCTCATCCAGAAATATACATATTCATTCTTGAAGATAGACGCGAACGCCTTCAAGACCAAAGACTGGTTTTATGTGGAGTTCATGGCCTTCGACCTGTGGCTCGTGACATGGACGCTTCTTCTCAACTGAGGTTTAGCCTATGAGGATTGCCATCATCAATCGCGATCGCTGCCAGCCCAGAAAATGCTCTAAGGAGTGCGAATACTTCTGCCCTCCTGTGCGAACGGGAGACGAGACTATTACCTTCGAGGACAGCAAGCCCCTCATAACCGAGAATCTATGCGTCGGCTGCGGCATATGCGTTCGCAAATGCCCATTCGGGGCGATTACCATCACCAACCTTCCTGAAGAGATGGAAGACCCCGTCCACAGGTACGGCCAGAACGGCTTTGCCCTCTACGGCTTGCCGGTACCGACCGTAGGCAAGGTGACCGGCCTTTTGGGCCCCAATGGAATTGGAAAGTCCACGGCGATTTCCATTCTATCTGGCATCCTGAGGCCGAATCTCGGCAAGAATGCCACCTGGGACGATGTGTTGCAGAGGTTCGCCGGTT
>RPOO01000327.1 GCA_003857025.1 Methanothrix sp. | reverse complement strand
GTCATGCCGCTTTGTATAGACATCGCCTATGCTCTTCCACGTGTAAGCGTTATCAGGCTGCAGCTCCAATGCCTGGCTGAAGATGTCCATGGCTTCATCATATCGGCCCAAACGAGTGAGTGTCCTGCCTTTGCTCGTCAATATATTTGCAGAGTTTGGTTCCAGGTTTATTGCCACTTCATAATATATCAATGCCTGGTAATAGTATCCGATATTATTCATGACATCTCCCTGGCCGGCCCAGTCAAAAGCCGAGGCCGGGTCCGACTCGATGGCACGCCCAAAACAGCTAAATGCCTCTGCATTCCGATCAGATGAGACCAGACTGGCACAATCGACGGACTCATTGGCCAAGGGATAATCCTGGGCAACGCAAGTGCTCACACATGCTACAGAAATGATTAAACCGCAGCAGATAGCGGAGAGACAAAATAGCGCTGATATTCCTCGACTCATAGATATCCTCCCAAACGTATAAAATTAGACTAATCTCGCATGTTTAATGATTTAAAACTTTGTACGGATAAAATTTCTCGACCCAAACCCATACACCAATCGCAGATCGCAAGGGCCGTGGTTGCTGGCGACCTAAAGCACTCCAAAGCTCTTCAGATGAAAAACTATTTTGGCCAGCACAACCGTTATTCACTAAAGAGATGAAGAAATGCAGGTCGATAATATTAGAGTGTCTGCAAAAATACTATAAAATACCTAAATATTAAAGAATGAGGACAGCACAGGGAATCAGAAATGCAAAAAAATGGATGAAACAAAATGCTCGTTGAGATTATAATAATTCTCTCGTTGATCCTGGCCAACGGCCTCTTTTCCATGGCAGAGATGGCGGTGGTCTCATCCCAAAAGACCCGGCTCAGGCAGAATGCAAGTGCAGGCGATGCCGGTGCGAAAGTGGCCCTGGAGCTGGCAAATAATCCAAATCAGCTTCTCTCTGCTGTGCAGATCGGCATAAGCCTTATTGCCATCTTAACAGGTGCTTACAGCGGCGCAACCGTAGCCGACGAACTGTCCGTTTACCTGAAGGGTATCTCTATCCTGGCTCCATATAGCGGAGGCTTGAGCCTGGTCATAGTTGTGCTGTTGACAACTTTCTTTTCTCTTGTTATCGGTGAGCTTGTCCCAAAGAGGATCGCCCTGAGCAATCCGGAGCGCATCGCGTCAACTGTCGCTTCACCCTTGCGTTTTTTCTCAAAAGAGGTCTCGCCGCTAATTCTTCTGCTAAGCGGCTCCACGGATCTATTGCTGCGCGCACTTGGTGTGAAGACCTACGTTGAGCCTTCCGTGACTGAGGAAGAGATACGAATACTGATCGATCAGGGAACAAGCGCCGGAGTGATCGAGGAAGAGGAACAGGATATCATGGAGAGGGTTTTCAGCTTGGGAGACCGGCCCGTCAACTCCATCATGACCCAGCGAGGCGATATCGTCTGGCTCGATATCGATGACTCTGCGGAGGAGATTCAGCGCAAAATAGCAGGTGGATCTTATTCGATGTTCCCGGTTTGCAGCAAGAGACTCGACAACGTCTTGGGCGTCGTCCAGTCCAAGGATCTTTTGAGCTGCAACCTGAAGGACAATAAAGTCGACCTGAAAATAGCTCTTCTGCCGCCGCTATTCGTCCCGGAGAGCATGAGAGCCCTCAAGGTTCTGGAGAAGTTCAAGCAGACGGGAATTCACCTGGCCATCGTGCTGGATGAATACGGCTCTGTGCAGGGAATCGTGGCCCTCATCGATCTTCTGGAGGGGCTGGTCGGAGACATACCCCACATAGATGATCTGGCCGAGCCCGAGATAATGCAAAGGGCCGACGGCTCCTGGCTGGTGGACGGAAGTCTTGATGTGGAAGAATTCAAGGAGAAGCTCGATATCAGGAGCCTGCCGGATGAAGAGAGCGAGCTTTATCAGAGCATAGGCGGATTCGTGATGATGCAGCTGGAGAAAGTGCCATCTGCCGGGGATCATTTCGAATGGAACGGCTATCGGTTCGAGGTCATGGACATGGACGAGCGGCGCGTGGATAAATTATTGGTAACCCCGCTAAAAACAAGCAAAGTCTGAACGAAGATGGATGAAGTGGTGGATGATGGGGGTAGACGATGATATGGATTAGGGAATGAATGACAAGATGAATGAGATAACAGGTAGAGATGATTGACCAAACTTGCGAAAGCCTTTTGAACGACAGCAACTCGACAGAGTATAACTCAACCGAGTGTAACTCGATCGAGAGGATTTTAAAGAAATGGGCGGGATGGATGCGGGTTATTCTCTCATTTGTCTTCTACGGCTGCATTTTACTGCTACAGTTTGCACCAATTGCCGGAGAACATAAAGTGGTAGCATCAGCAGCCCTGGTAGTCTTAGGGGAGGCGTCCTTTTGGATTGCAGTAATTATCCTTGGCAAAGAAGCGGTCTCAAAATATCGAAAGATAGATTGGAGCCCACATCCCGCAGGTAAAACCTCTTATCTGAAACATTTTTATCTCAGTAGGGCTTTCTGATATCGAAAGGGATTGAAGGGGCCCGAATGAAGCTATCAACGCTATCGATCGATCATCTG
>RPOO01000326.1 GCA_003857025.1 Methanothrix sp. | reverse complement strand
TCTCGGCAACTTGAGACCGCAAGACCACGGTGCGGAGCTTCTTGAATTTGGCATTGCCGGCCCCAGGCATGCAAGTCGCCTTTGCATAAATCAATATGGTTCCTCGCTATGTAGTACGACTGGATGCGATAAATCCTCCAGGGTTCCAATCATTCTGTCCAAATTGAGTATTCAGCCGTCCAGCGTGCCGATTTTTTGATCCTTGCACGTATCTCATTTCATGGTGTCTTGAGGTTAGCCACTTGAAACGGTGAAGAATCATTCAAATCTACTTCCTGGGATGAAAACGATATGAATATCCAGCTGCTTTTTAGCACTGCTGAATTCTATCGACTTGATGCACCAAGGATCTTGAAGATTCAATGCAAGATTAAATGCAAGTTTGAATAGATCTTTCTGCGAGAGAGTCACGGATAACGCTCGCCGGTTCAACTGATGCGGTTATCGTATGGCCGCCTATTGGTGGTATGGATCGTCCCATTCGCAGCCGGAGAGCTATCCAGCCTTCAATAACTGAGATAAGCTCCTTGCGGGCCTCCTCGCCGGTCTTGCCCGCAGCCCAGGCACCAGGTAGCTCGGGCACTGAGACGAAAATAGGTTCTTCATCGTCGATGGTCTTGTAGACCGCCCGTTCGAGTGCAGCCTCGATGTACTCGGAGAACATGTGGAGCTTTTATTAAGATGTAATGGAAATATATCTTGCGCTGGTGCCAAGCGGATCAGCAGCAGAGCGGAGGAAATCGAATGGGTCCTGGTGAATGCCTTCTGTGCAAAAGCAAGATGCGAGAAGGAACAACGGAATTTGTCGCAAGGGTCGGCGAACAGGTAGCCGTAATTAAAAACATCCCGGCATTCGTTTGTCCGAATTGCGATGAGGCTTACTACACCATAGATACTCAAAGAAAAATCGATCGCATCATGTTAGCTTTCAATGAAGGGAGCTTGACGCCTGGGCCCGGCGATTTAGTGGATTGTAGCCGCTAGACTTAAGTGCCTTAAAATCCAAACAGAACAGGACATTCAATGCACGTCAAAGCCCAGCAATCCGGATCGGATCTGCCGATAAATATCGGGAAAAAAGCAAGAAGAAGGATATCGAGGGCCAGCTTTGCTCCCAGAGATGAAGCTCATGAAAAGCTGCCGGAAGTCGTGGACATAATAACAAATCTGAAAGCAATACATGTAATGATCCCAGAGCCCTCGGAGATCGGCGAGTACCTTCAAAGCCATTCGGATTTGAGCCGTCTTATTTTGCCCATTTGCAGCAAACTCATTAAGACGTTCCCTGCAGATTCTACGCTGTCGTTAGAGGTTTACCACGATCATGAGATTCGAGACGAGTATCTAACCCTTTGCATTCGAAAGAATGATGACGAGGATATTCTGGATCGTATTGATGAAGCCATGGCAGAGTTTGAGCAGGCTTTGAGCTCTGTCTCAGGATGGCTTTTGGTGACAACTGACTTCCTCGTGCCGAAATAGGGAAAGGGAATAGAAGCACAATGCCTTTTGACTGGCAAGAATACATCGATCTGGCTGAGGCTCTTATGGGCAGGGAGAGTAAGCCCATAACAACTGAGGCTGCATTTAGATGTTCGATGAGCAGAATCTATTACGCCGCATTCTGTCACGCCAGAAACTTTGCGTGCAAGAAGCAAAGGTATGCTGCAAAGTGCGATGCTTCCGACCACGTGCGGATCCGGGAACATTTTCGGTCTTGTGGAATGACAAGGATTGCCAGCAGCCTGGACAGACTGAGACGTTGGCGGAATGCCTGCGATTACGAGGATACTATTGAGGTCTCAGTGCGGTCTTATGAATCCATGCTTTCTCAAGCAAGGTATGTGTTTGAGACTCTGAAAGATGAATAAGGAATTTTACGATCATCAAATTGAATTATTCCGCATGCATAGCCAAAAGTTATTTGCCGAAAAGAGATCGGAAATTTCATCGATGGGATAGCGAAAGGGCTGGAGGACTTCTTGGAGGGACGCTGCAGACGCTTTAAGGATGCCGATGAAATGGAAGCATATTTGCTGAGCCTGTAGTTACTGATTCTTTTCGTTCGTCATGGCATTTTCTCCGATTACTATCAGTCAGGGTGGCGGGTTGCCGTCGCCCTTCTGCCCGTCGGCGCGCATTCCCGGCAGCGCTGCCACGCGTGCGCGCGTGCGGGCGCTCGGGCAGGGGGCGCGGGTGCCCGCGTGAGTTGGCCGCCCGGGGGGCGAGAGGAACGATAGCGTGCAGAGGAGCGCGGTGGGCAATAGCGCTCCCGAATTCCGGAGTCTGCGACTCAGTATTATCGCTCTGCTGATAACATTCATCACGAGATATGCCGCCTCTCGAAGGATCTCCTCAATGAGATTTGCACCGATCTCTTGCTGATCTGATGATAGTCGGGCATGCGAATAAAAATAGTGAAAAAACAAGCAAAAATGGGCACTGTCTCAAAATCAAGCGATTTTTGGAGATTGAAGTCGCTAGATGTCTAAATCACTAAATTAGCCTTATTTCCTGCAATAAATCCCACATCCCGCAGGTAAAACCTCTTATCTGAAACATTTTTATCTCAGTAGGGCTTTCTGATATCGAAAGGGATTGAAGGGGCCCGAATGAAGCTATCAACGCTATCGATCGATCATCT
>RPOO01000375.1 GCA_003857025.1 Methanothrix sp. | reverse complement strand
GCCTGCAGATTGCCGAAGGTCATGCTTGCCATGGAGAGTACGGCGATAATCATGCTCCAGATCACTCGCTGTTCAAAGAAAGCTACCGGAAGCAACCGCAGGATGACCGCGAAACCAGCCGCTTTGGAGGCGGTGGAGAGGAAACCGGCAACCGGCGTTGGTGCGCCCTGATACACATCGGGCGCCCAGAAATGAAATGGAAATGCGGAAATCTTAAATCCAAGCCCAACCAGGATCAGCAAAAGGATTAAGTAGCTGGTAATGCCTGGAACCGAATACGTAAATACCTGCCCGATCTCATAAAGCTGGGAGGAACCAGACATCCCGTACAGCAGGCTGAAACCATACAGCATCACCGCGGAAGTCACTGCCCCGAACAGGAGATATTTGAAGCCTGCCTCTGAGGAGGCGGGATCTTTGCGAACGAAACCGGCCAGGATATAGAGCGGGATGGATGTGGTTTCGATGGCGAGAAAAAGCATGATCAGGTCAGCCGCGCCTGCCATCAGGCTCATCCCCAGGATCGAAGTGAGCATCAGCACATAAAACTCGCCCTGACGGCCAATCTCATCATAATTCTTGATCAACAACGCGGTCACCGCGCCGCCAAAGAGGAAGAGCAGGGTGAAGAGGAAGCTCATCCAATCCCAGCGCAGCATCCCTCCGAAGATCAGCATGCCTCCAGCGGGTGTGGGACGGGCTATTACAATCGTGAGGATCCCGATGAGCACCAGGCCAGCGGCTGTGATCCAGGCCAGGATCTGTCGTTTCTCCACCCGTAAGACCAGATCCAGTATCAGGATCAGGATGGCCAGGGTGAAGATCCCAATTTGCGGGAGAATGGCTCGGAGCATGATGGGATTGTAGGGTAAAACCTCCATTATGCACCTCCCACCAGGGTCAGGATGTGTGTGACGCCCGAACCTACCACATTACTGATCATTGAAGGGAACACGCCGAATGCAATCATGAAAACCGCCAGTAGTACGATTGTGAGCTTGTCCAGAACAGACACATCAGAGAGATGCCCTTCCAATTCAGCCGGCACCTGCCCGAAGAAAACCCGATTAATGACCCGCAGGATGTAAGCCGCGGTGATGATCACCCCCAGGATGGCAATGACCGCCGCATAAGGGGCGGATCGCCACAGCCCCATGAATATGGGAAACTCCGCTGCAAATCCGCTGAACCCCGGCATGCCCATCGACACCAGACCGGCAATAACAAAGCCCACCCCCGCGAATGGCATGATCTTGAACATCCCTCCCAATTGCGAGAGCTCGCGGGTGTGCGCCCGGTCATAGACCATTCCGACAATAGCAAAGAACATAGCCGTCATCACGCCGTGAGAGAACATCTGCATCCCGGCGCCGGTCAGTCCGTCCTTCGAAAACGTGGCAAATCCCAGCATGACCAGTCCCATGTGTGAGACGGAGGAAAAACCGATGACATATTTGAAATCAGATTGCACCAGCGCGATCAACGCCCCATAGACCACATTCACCAGAGCCAGGCCGATGATCAGTGGCGCCCAGATGTGGGCTCCATCGGGCAGGAGCATGATCCCGACCCGCAAGGCCGCGAACGCACCGACCTTCATCTCCACCCCGGCCAGCAGCATCGAGATGGCAGTGGGTGCAGCGACATGGCCATCTGGCGCCCAGGAGTGGAATGGGAAGAGGCCGCCCAACACCCCGAATCCGATGAAGACGAATGGGAACCAGAGTCGTTGGAATTCGAGCGGAAATCCAGCCTGCTCGAGAAGTAACAGATCAAAGGTGTTCTTGCCAGCCGTGAAATAGATCGCCAGAGCACCAACCAGTGCCACGATGGACCCAATAAAAAGATACAGGGTCAGCTTCATCGAACCGTATTCCCGGGTCTTCGGCCACCCCCAAACAGCGATCAGCAGGTACTTCGTGAACACCGCGATCTCGAGAAAGAAGAACAGCATGAACAGGTCGAGTGAAGCGAAAACACCAAAAACACTCGAAGCCAGAAAACAGAGAAAAGCGAAAAACTCGCGTGGACGGTCATCGATTCGCCAGGAGATCATCACCCCGGTGAGGGCTACAATCCCGGTCAACAGGATCATCGGAACAGAGAAACCATCCACGCCGACATGGTAGGATATCCCCAGCTTAGGCAGCCAATTGAGCTTTTCGATGAACTGGTAGCCCGCCACAGTCGTATCGTATGAAATGAACGCCCACAAGGATAATAGGAATGAGAGGATCATCGCGGTAAGCGCTGTAATTTTGACCGCGTCTTTCCGTTCTGCAGGATAGAGCAGAATGAGGATTCCTGCGACCAATGGCGTAAAGATAATGACACTTAAGATTGGAAACTGCATCTGCCACTCCATCAGTACAGCAAGGTAACCGCTTTATGAATTACATCCAATATCCAGGCCGGGTAGATCCCTATGGCGAGGATGAAGATAACCAGGGGTATCAATACCACTATCTCGCGGGTGTTGATATCTGTCAGGTGACCAACCCATTTTTCATTCAAAGGACCATGCAATACCAATTTGATTCCTTTGAGTATGTACAGACCGGTAAATAGGAGTCCGATCATGCTCAGGGCAGTCAAAACCGTGAAGACCGGCCAGGCTCCGCGGACGATCAGGAATTCCGATACAAAGCCATTCAG
>RPOO01000325.1 GCA_003857025.1 Methanothrix sp. | reverse complement strand
TGCCGCTCATGGTGGACGGAACCGGGATGTGCGGGGCTTGCCGCTGCCTGGTGGAAGGCAAGACGGTGCTCGGCTGCGTGGACGGTCCTGAGTTCGACGGCCATAAGGTCGATTGGAGCCTTCTTGTCGAGCGCATGAGAAGCTACCTGGACGAAGAGACCGCAGCGATGGACATCTGGGACAGGGAGAACTGGCACTTGGCTGCGGATCGAAAGATGGCGGCGGGGAAGGCTTAATTTTATCGAAGAGAATAAAGCCAATGAAGACCATTGTAGTGTCATGGCCGAAATTCGCTTCTTAAATAAGTGTCCCAGATGTGGCAGTGTTGCTGAGGCATGGACCGAGGACGGCGTATCGGTAAAGATCTGCTGCCGAACGTGCGGCTACGAAGGCACTCTGCCCCACCCTGACCTGAAGAATGGAGCCTGGCGGGTGGGTTAGCAGAGATAGCTTTCGAGAAAATGCATCAATTGATCAAAAATATTTTTGGAAATTCGTTTTAGCCGATCATGAGGACCAGCCGCGCTCTCCTCCTGCGCCTTCGCCACGATTTACTATTTTCAGTTCAGCCGCGCGAGTGTCGAGTACGTCGATCGAGGCGCGCCGGGAGACAGATCCGTTGCAAGAAGCGATCAAATAATCAGCCTTGAGTCCGGCTGGATGGAGATTGAGTCGGAGCTGAAGACCAAATTCATCCCCTTCCATCGCATCCGACGAATAACTTACGACGGAAGGACCTTGTGGGAGAAATAGGATTTGAAGCGTCCCTGGGCAATCTTGTCGCCAAAAAAGCAAAGGAAAGGCGAAGGCGGATCTATAAAGCAGGCCCTCGCCCATCCGAATATTAAGCGTTGGATTTGTTCGCTTTGCGCTCGTTGCGGTCTAAATATTCTTCAATCGCCGCCACGATCACCTCGGAGCGCTGCACATAGAGAGTTCCTCTGCTCTTTACCACGAAACTCATGAGCCTGTCATGCAAGTCCGAATTGAGCTCGATCTCAATCTTGGGCATGGCGGAGTCGTTCGCGCCAGTGATATTAATAGTTAGGTTTTCTGGAATTGTCGGGCGAAGCTATGGTCCTATCTGCAATTTCATATCGTACCGGCTTTCTCTTTGAAAGCACCCTTGATCAGATCCTCTCCGAAGAGCGTTCCAGCGCTGCCTGTGGCGGCATAGTTGTAGACTGCAGCAGAGAATATTCCTCCCAGTGCATTGCTGAGAATTCCCAGAAATATCAGCACGATTATAAAAAGTCCGGCAAAGGATACAGCAAGTACGATCAAACCAGCCGATAAGGCCGCGATTGTGATGACGGCACCAAGCAGGAAGACAACCAAAAAGATTAACCCGAATACTGCACCGATGCTGAGGTTGCCCACAATCTGCTCGCCCCAGGTCTTCTTGAGCAGCTCTGAACTCTTGCGCACGGCATCGAAGGGCCCGATGTTCTCGGCCACCAAGATTGGGACGGCAAGAAATGTGGCCAAATTCCAAGCCAGGCCGCCCAGAGACGATGCTATGGTTCCCAAGCTACCGCGATCGGACAGCCAGCGCAATACGATTCCAACTGTGGCAGAGATGACGGCATAGCCGAGGATGGCCTTGAGGTGGCTGTTGGCTATTTTAAAACCATCGCCGACGGTTGGATTCCCGCCTCTTATTCTTATCAGCGCTGCTCCAACCAGGGCCGAGTTGAAGTAGATCACGACGGTATTCAAAACCAGGTAGAACAAGAACAGCTCTGCATAGAATTGCAGGCTTAAATCCTGCCCCGAAGCTTGAGTAAAAAATTGAGGAAATACGTAATATGCGGCTGCGAGTATGACGAGTGCCGCTATTGAAGAGATCAAAGGAAAGACGATCAGCTCCTTGTCCGCACTCAATATCGATGCGCTGGCTTTGACCAGCCCCCAGCTCCGGGATACTCTTTCAAACATGATAACAAAGTTGCAATAGTTTGTCTATTTATAAGTTTGTTTTGAGGGTTCTATGCTAACTACTGCGCCAAAAAAATGGGCACAACTTTAGTGTTATCGCCAAAATTAGCATCGTTTGCACGCATCACAAAAAAATGATTCGAGGCTTTGACTCTGCTGTTCGCAGCGCACTGTTTCCACACCGGCAGGATGAAAGCACATGTTGCAGCTAGCATATTTATGAGGCGTTGCATCGCCAGAAGCTCGCCATCCTCAAGATATCTGGCCGATCTCCTTAGCCGTCTTCCTCGATCTCCCACCCCAGGCGCTCTCTAATTATCAGGTAGCTCATCTCCGGCGGGATGGCCCCGGCTTCGGTGCAGATCAGGTCAATGTATTGATGGGGTGTGACGTCGAAGGCGGGATTTCGCACCTTCACATGCTTGTACTGGGAAGATGTGGCCAGCACCTCTTGCGGGTCGCGCTCCTCGATGGTGACCAGCGCGCCGAGGATCGTCTTGGGGCTGAATTTGTAGGTCTCAGCCGCCACCATGAAGCTGGTCCTGGCCTCGCGGGCGGCGAGCGCAATTTGCGCCGTGCCGATCTTGTTTACCAGTGTTCCGTTGGCGGTGATCACATCTGCGCCCACCACCACCAGATCGACTTCATTCATGACGCTTCTTGCGGCTGAGTCAACGATCAGTTCCGTCTCGATGCCGAGCTTGTCCAGCATTCCGATAGTGGTGATGCCCTGAAACCGGGGCCGGGACTCGGTGGCGATCACACGGCTCTTCTTTCCCGCTTTATGCGCCGCGCTGATGACGGAGATG
>RPOO01000324.1 GCA_003857025.1 Methanothrix sp. | reverse complement strand
CTCCGCTCCTTGATCGAGATTTTACAGGGAGAGGGATTCGATGATATCAGCATCGGTGAGTCGTCAATAGAGAACACCAAAGAGGTTTTCCAGGCACTTGGAGTCGCCCGGCTGGAGGCGCTGGGGGCTAAAGTAATAGATTTTGACGCGGAGCAGGACGGCTGGGTCGCCGTCGAGTCGCCGCTCGGCCTGGCCTTGAAGAGATTTCGCGTCGCGCGCGCCGCCCGCGACTGCGACCTTATTATCAGTGCTGCCAAAATGAAAACTCACTGCGATGCAGGCGTTACTTTGAGCATGAAAAACCTGCTCGGCACCATCTCGCCCGCTGATCGTCAGGCCGCACACCGCACCGATATCAACCGGGCCATCGTGGATGTTTATTCGTATTTCTATGCCAACAAAAAGGTCATTTCCATCGTGGACGCCCTTTATGCTCTGGAGGGCAGACGAGGGCCGATCACCGGAAATCCTGTGAAGCTGGACCTCTTGCTTTGCGGCTCTGATCCTCTGGCAACCGATGCCGCTTGCGTGGAAATAATGGGCGGCTCTGCAGCGTCCATCCCTCACCTGGCCTTAGCTCGGGAGCATAACCTCGGCGTTCTGGATTTTGCTGTAAATGGAGAGCGAATCGAGAACGTTCGCCGCGATTTTGATATGCCGCCGCTGCTTCCTACCTTTCGGCTTCGGCTTGTATCTTTGGCCCGAAAACACTTGTTCAAGAAGAGGCCATATCTCCGCTATGCCGAAAGATGCACGGGCTGCGGTTCATGCGCCCGGTGCTGTCCCGTGGGGGCTATGGAGATACGAAATAGCAAAGCCCGGATTCCCGACGACAAGTGCATAGGCTGCCTGGTATGTGTGGAGACCTGCCGCCAGGGCGCTCTGGACTACAGGATGAGAAATGCCCATGTGTTTCAGGTGGCAAAGGCCTTCTATCACCTTACGAGTTGAAGTGTTTGATGGGAAAGATTGAAGTATAAGGGCCCAAAACTATGCAAAAGAGCAAAATGCTGATTTCGATAATAATTCCTACAAAGGATGAACCGGCAATTCAAGGGCTTGTTGATGCAATAAACTCAATGATAATTCAAAGTCACGAAATAATAATAGTCGATAAGAGCAAAGTTAAGCCCAATATTAAGAACGCCCAGCTCCTGACTCAGGAGTCGGATGGTTTGGGCAATGCATTTTTAGAAGGATTGTCACATTCAACCGGAGATATAATCGCACTCATGGATGGCGATGGCTCCCATAGGCTGCAAGATCTCCTCAGAATGCTGGAGAAGATTGATGAATATGATATTGTATTGGGCTCCAAGTTGGTCAAAGGTGGAATGAGTTGCGATACACCAGGCAGAAAGATCGTGACTCTTGCCTTTGCATGGATAACAAGGCTGGTCCTGTGGGAAGACATAAAAGACCCAATGACTGGACTGATGTTAGCAAGAAGGGATGTATTTAGAAATATTAAACTCAAGCCGCGATGATTTAAAATAGTAATTGAGATCGTATACAAATCGAGGGCCAAGACACTTGAAGTTCCCATATCATTTTGTGAGCGAATGGATGGTTCATCCAAGGCAGGATTCAATTGGAACGGGCTCAAAGAATCGTGCAGAATCTTCTATCTTCTATACGAACTAAAATGGGGGCGAATCTGCGGCCATTGGTGAAATATGAACTGCGATTATGAAATGCGATTCTTTTATGGGTTTTAAATGAAATCACTAAAATCTGCTCTCATTGATAACTGGCAGAATCTCTTCAAATTCGCTTCAGTTGGTGGCAGTGGGGCGATTGTAAATTTGCTCAGCCTTTGGTCTCTGACAAATTACTACAGCTTGTTTTATATGTGGTCTGCGCTAATTTCAATAGAACTCAGCATACTGTGGAATTTCGCATTAAATACCAAAATCACATTTAATTATAAATTTGATGACACAAATCGTCTCTTCAATTCATTGATTCGGTTTCATTTGGCGTCTTCTATCGGCATCCTTATAAATCTAGCCGCGCTCTATGGCTTCACAGAATTTCTTAAAATTCATTATATACTATCTGAGGTAATTGCTATCTCTCTTGCCTTTGGATTCAATTATATACTGAGTATAAAATATGTATGGAATAAAAGAACTTGAATACCATCCTGCCGTGGGAATTCCGGACCGCATGCAATATGTAGTAGATTAGATCACGCAAGGATGTCACCTTGATGGTGGACTAGATAACAAGCGAGAATCCGTTGCTCCAGAATACCATTAAGCATCCCTGAAATAGTGCTAAAATAATGGTCAGAACTTCGTCGGCATCGCGTTGCTTGGTTAATTCAGCCAAAACGATAAAAATTGGGAAAATTACAAGAGCAAAGCGAGGCATTGAGCCAAATCCGGATGACATTGGAATTAGCAGCGAATACATACAAAAAATTAAATAAGATGTCCTAAGCTTTTTATAAGACACGATTACGAATAGAAGCGAAATCAAAGAAATTGATACCAAGAAAATTGTGGTCACATCCAGATCGACAAATCTATGGAATAGCAAATTTATAGGATTTATTAAGGACCTACCCCATGCAGATTGAATATGCATGAATGCCAATGAATCCCACATTCCGCACTTTCAGTTCATCCCGTAATAATTTTTGCATTCCTTCCCTAGCAGTGCAAGAATTTTAATCTGAGTGTTATTCAGATTCACGCTTACCTTGACGACTTTTCCATCTTGAATGATAACCGCTTGAATAACGCCCATAAAGATCTCAAAT
>RPOO01000323.1 GCA_003857025.1 Methanothrix sp. | reverse complement strand
TATCTAAACATGAATTAAAAATGTGCTAAGTACAAAAAGATAATAGTACATGCTATTTATCCTAAATGTCCTTAACCGATGACCGATGAAGCGAGATTCAGGCAGCACGAGGCAGAGTTTCATGGCCAGAGCACGCTGATTCAAGAGCCCAAAACGAATCGAGAACAAGATCGCCCACCGGCCCAAATAGCAGTGCAAAGAAAGCTGCCCATCTCGATTAAAGCATCCAGGGAGCAGGAAGAGACAAAGAAAATTCTCCTCGCCCTGAAGGAACTGCTGGAAAGCGGCGTACAGCCCCTGCCCTCCGATTTGGAAAAATCGCTGGACATGTCCTCGCGGCTCATCGGCAGAAGGCTGGGGGAGGTCGGCATCCAGGCAATGAACACGAGGATACATGACAAGCCGGGCCGCTATTTCCTGCGCTCGATGCTGCCGAAGATTGAGGAAGCGCTCAAGGAGCTTTCATGACTACAGCACCAGCTTCGACCCCGCAATCGAGGCGGCCAGCTCCTCAATCACCGGAAGCATTGATTTGTCTTTCTTCGTTGAGGTAGATAATGCCATCCACGAGGTCCCTCTTGAACTCTACCTTTCGCCCATCGGAGAGTTCCACTTTGATCGAGTTGTTCGTCTTCTCAATTAAATTAACAGGTTTAGTCCATTGGGATTTGGTGTCCCTATAAATATCCATATTTTCGAGAGTTGAAAAATTGTTTCCAGGAACCACGAATTGTACAAACTGCAACTCAGTCTGGGATGGAACTTCTGGTGGTGTAATGCTCATGAGGCCTATGATCAGAGTTGACCATGCAAGAGCAGCTAAAAAAACCAACCCGCCCCATTTTAGCCTGGAATACTTGGTATCTATCACAGCTTCCAATAATTGTTTCGTCCTGTTGGGCGATGCGATATCAGCTTCGTAATATTTTGGAAAATATACAAATAAGTTTAATCCTATGCTTATCAGCCAAAGAGCTATTGGAACCATAAAAATCAATGCTCGAAATAGACCTTCATGGATACCGAGAAACGATACGTACTTAAAAAGAGAATCAAAATTTTCTGGAATCTTAAAAAGTGTTATTGCGCCCGTATAAACGGTTAGTAAGGTTGATGCAAGGGCTACCAATGCCTTCGCTTCATCGTCAACTACCTTTGGAGATCCCTGACGCAGAGTACGACCGAATTTAACCCAATCTATTTCGTGGTCGGAAGGAGCCCTTGCAGTTATAACCTTTTCCATAAACATATCCCCTGATCGGACATCACCCTATGCAAGTTGGATTACTCTGCGCAGATAATCGAACCGTGATCATGCGGACCTGGGACATCAAAGCCATCTTTGGGGGTTATCTTTAAGTTTACACTATTCAATTTGTGACACTTTGGGCAAGAAATATCAAAGGGAAATTTTATCGTCTCTCCAAAGTCCACGTTAAAAGATTTCCTGCAACCATCGTAGGCGCATTGAATGAGTGCTTTAGCCATGAATTCCCTCTCTTAATTCACTTTAGTAACGACTTCATTTTTCGGTACATCCACAAATGCAACTTGATTTCGGATTATAATACGGAGTCAGTTTCTACACTAACAGTTGGTATATCTTCTATTTCCTTTTCGTACACATCAATAGCTATTGATTTTCCGCATCTGGGACAATTCATAAGATAGGTTTCTCCGGCCTTTAACAGGCTCTCATCAAACCGTATGTTGAAAACCTCACCGCACTCTTTGTAAGGGCATTTAACCATGCAGATATCTCGACTAAAGAAATTGCATCTGGACATATTAAGATTTTGGTACATTAACGCTGAATGACCTAGCTACATGAGAAAGGATTTAGGGTTACAGCCCCTGCAGCCTCGATCCCGCCATGCTCCGGGCCAGCTCTTCGATGACCGGCAGCTCCAGACAACCCTCAAGATCCGCGTTCTCTTTTTCCATCTCCGCTTTCCTCAGCTCGTAGTTTGCCTTCATCTCCTCCTGCCCGTCCTTCTCCGCTTGCAGTCGTTCCGCCTCCCTCCCGCACCCGTCCGCCTGATCCTGTAGCTCTTCCGCCTTTGCAAGGGCCTCTTGTGGCTGCTGCTCCAGGTAATCAATCTCTTCCTGGACCGCATCAGTAACCTCATCCGAGCCGTTCAGCAGAGCCTCTGCTTCTGCTACCAGCTCCTCCGCTTTTTGCAGCCATTCTGCGGCGGCTGCCAGGTTATCAGCCTGGGCCTGTAGGGCCTCATTTACCTGGCCGGTTAATTCTTCGATCCGGGCGGCACAGGTATCGATATCTGCATTTACGGCCTCCAGTTCTGCAACTGCCTGGGCCAGCTCATTTGCCAGCTCCTCTTTTTTGGCGCTGAAAATTCCCGATAGCTCGATCACCTCCCAGGAACAGAGGCAGCGATTGTGAAGCGGCAGCTCATAGGGCTCTTTCTCGAAGCCTGCAAAATAGTAAAGGCCGATCTTAGGCGTGCAAAGCGGGCAGTCGCTCGGCGTGCCCTGATGGCAGAAAAGGTAGGCGGTCTCCCTGGGACATTCGACCATTACAGCCTCAGTGCATAATTACATTCACGTTCTCGATGTAAAATGACATGCGATCGTCTCCCGGCCCGAGATCGCCTGACCGGATGGCGTAGATGTACCTCCACTTCCGGGAGGTGGCAAAGCCGGTCTGGTTCAGTGTGGCCAGGAGGCTTGTCCTTCCCGAATCCCGGTATATCCCAAGCTGCACGGTACCGCTGCCAGCCGCCCTTAAAAGGGTGCAATAGTATGTGGTGCCTAAAGATATCGAATAATAGCTTCCCGTCGAATGATTATGAAGCCGAAGATACTGATTTAGCCGGTCTCCATCCTC
>RPOO01000322.1 GCA_003857025.1 Methanothrix sp. | reverse complement strand
TTCCTTATGCCTGACATGATGCATGAATTCCGTTCACTGATCAATATTGCAGCTCAGGGAAAATTCTTCGCAGGCCTCGAACTGCAGAGGAGGAAAAAAGACGGCGCGGCAATTGAGATAAGCCTCTCTTCGGCACCCATAAGAGACGCCAAAGGATCGGTCCAGGGAATCATGTCCGTTCTGGACGACATCACCAAGAAGAAAGCTGCAGAAAGATCTCTGCGCGAGAACCTTCATTTTATGCAAAAGCTGATGGACACCATCCCCAATCCCATCATCTGCAAAAACATGGATGGCAGGTTTATAAGGTGCAACCTGGCCTTTGAAAAATTCGTGAACCTGAGCCGTGGCCAAATTGTCGGGAAGACAGACTATGACATTTTTCCTCCCGACCTGGCAGCGTTCTGTTCGGCCAGCGATGCTGCCCTATTCGCCGAGCCCGGAATTCGCATTGAAGAGATAGCTATGCAGCTACATGACGGCAGGAAGGCGGATATAATCTCCAACAAAGCGACCTACACCAATGAGAACGGCACCCTGGCCGGACTTGTCGAGGTCATCATCGATATCACGGATCTCAAGACCTCGGAGGCGGAGCTTCGGGCGGCGAAGGAGGCGGCAGAGGAAGCGGCTCGCGCCAAAGCCGAGTTTTTGGCTAACATGAGCCATGAGATCCGAACACCGCTCAATGCAATCATTGGCATGACCGGGCTACTTTTAGATGCCGGCCTATCTATGGAGAGTAAGGATGCCGTAGAGACCATTCGCAGCAGCGGCGACACGCTGCTTGTCGTCATCAACGACATCCTGGACTTTTCCAAAATCGACAGCGGAAATATGGAGCTGGAGCGTCTGCCCTTCGACCTCTCAACCTGCGTCGAGGAATCACTGGATCTGGTCGCGGCAAAGGCTGCCGAGAAGGGACTGAACCTGGCCTACCTCATGGATGAAGGAACCCCGAAGGCCATTCTCGGAGATCTGACGCGGCTGCGCCAGATCCTGGTGAATCTGATCAGCAACGCCGTAAAATTTACAAATGACGGAGAAGTCGTGGTATCGGTCTCATCGCGCCATCTGGTTGATGAATATCATGAGATTCGCTTTTCCATAAAAGATACCGGCATTGGAATTTCCGAGTTTCAGAAGAATAGGCTCTTTCGCTCCTTCAGCCAGATCGATGCCTCGACCAGCAGAAAATATGGGGGAACCGGCCTTGGCCTCGCCATCAGCCGGCGTTTGGTCGAGCTGATGGGCGGCAGGATCTGGGTGGACAGCGAGAGCGGCAAGGGCTCAGACTTCCAGTTCACCATTGTAACCGAAGCGCGGGCTGCAAATCCCAAGGCTCATCAGCTCCCAAGCCAGCCGAAGCTTGCCGGAAAGAAGCTTTTGATCGTGGATGGCTTCGAAACCAATTTGAAGATTTTAGACAGTATGGCAAAATGCTGGGGGATGAAGCCCACTGTTGCATCCGGGCCAATGGATGCTCTGGATCGCATGAGAGGCGAGGTCTGGGATGTTGTGGTCATGAGCACAAGCATCAGCGGAATGGACCCGGTTTCTTTTGCTAATGAAGTGAGAGCGAACCAAACCTCCGTGCCGATCGTCCTGTGCACGACTTTTGGCCGAAAGAGAGATGACTGCAACCAGTTTGCATCTTTCTTGAGCAAGCCCATAAAACCGGCCCTCCTTCACGAGGCGCTGCTGAATATCTTTGATGGAAAAGCATCTAAGAATTCGCTTCAGGAGAAGACGCCGCCCGCCGTCCATCATCCGTTGCGCATTTTGCTGGCGGAAGACAATGCAGTAAATCAGAAGGTGGCTCTGAAGATGCTCAAGAAGATAGGCTACCGGGCCGATCTGGCAGCCAACGGCCTGGAGGTCTTGCAGGCCCTGGAGCGCTTGCCTTATGATGTGGTGCTCATGGATGTGCAGATGCCGGAGATGGACGGCCTTGAGGCCACAAGGCGCATCCGGGAGCTGTGGCCCTCCGGAGGCCCCCAGGTCGTGGCCATCACTGCCTACGCGATGGAAGGAGATCGTGAGAGATGTCTTGGCGCGGGAATGGATGACTATATCAGCAAGCCCGTGCAAATTCAAGAGCTTGCCGGGGCTCTCGGCAGATGCCAGGCGGCAATGGAAGGAATGGGGCGTACTCGATTCCATAACATGCAACGGCAGGCCAAAGACGTCTCTTGAAGGCGTTTTTTTAAAATGTTTTAAAAAAAGAGAGCGCAGAACGGATTTGCCATGAGTGAAAAATGCAATGAGATCTGGAAATCAAAAAGACTGTCTGGAATAGATGCTTTTCTCATTGACCTGGACGGCGTTCTTTACACGGGAACGACACCCATACCGGGAGTCAAAGAATGTCTGCATCGGATGGAGGATCAGGGATACGGCTACAGGTTTGTCTCCAACTCCACTCGCCGCTGCCGCAATTCCGTGGCAAAAAGGCTGCAGGGCCTGGGATATGACGTGCAGCCGGAATATATCTTCACACCGCCGCTGGCCGCAGTGGATCGCATGAAGGAATCGGGCAAGAAAAGATGCTTCCTGCTCACAGCAGGAGACGTGCACGAGGATTTTGAGAGTGCAGGCATCACTGTTGCCGAAGAAGATGTTGACTATGTGGTGGTGGGAGACGCCGGGAACAGCTTCACCTTTGAGCGACTGAATCAGGCTCTCCGGTTGATCCTGGACGGAGCGGAGATCATGGCCCTGGAAAAAGACAGATACTGGATGCAGCCGGACGGATTGGTTCTTTCCACTGGGCCATTTGTAGCGGCTTTGGAGTATGCCGCCGGCAAGCAGTCAATGCTCATGGGCAAGCCGTCGCCCGAATTCTTCCAGTTGGCTCTGAAGGA
>RPOO01000321.1 GCA_003857025.1 Methanothrix sp. | reverse complement strand
TCATCCCTGGCACTCCGCCATCAGAATATCTATGGACCCATAACTAGATATCGATTTCGCTTCAAGTTCAATCGCATTAGGTACGGCATTCATCCCCTCCCTTGAACGGAAGGGGTCTTCTGCCTGCTTTTCTATAAAAAACAGATTCTGAATATAAGCCTCGGGCGGGATTCGAACCCGCGACCTCGTCCTTACCAAGGACGCGCTATACCGAGCTAAGCTATCGAGGCGCTAAGAGCCCCTTGTGCTCACCATTCTTGAACCTTTCGGTTAAAACTGCAAACCAACAACTTTGCGCTCCCACTACCTAGGTCGGGAAAAATGAGGAAATGAGCATCTAGTCGCCCGTTTCCAAGGTCTGCTCGTAGACCTCTTCCGTACTCTCGGCGATGTGCTCCCAGCTGAATTCGGCGGCGATCCTGCTGCACCCGGCCTGGGCAATCTTCTTCATCTCCTCCGGATTGGCAAGCAAGCGGTTGATGCACCAGGCGATGGACTCCGGCTGCACATAGGCCAGAAGGCCGTCCTCGAAGTTCTTGATGATGCTCACCGCCTCTGTCGCTACTACTGGTTTGCAGGCATCCCATGCCTCCAGAACCACCACGCCGAAGGGCTCGTTGCGGCTGGGAACGCACATGAGGTCGCAGGCATTGACCAGCTCTTCCTTATCCGAAGCTGAGGTGTACCCAAGGAAACGGCAGGCATACGCCACGCCAAGCTCTTGCGCCCGGCGAGCGCACTCGCCTTTCATGCCGCCCTCGCCCATAAGGACGAATCTGGCATCGGGCCGGTTGCGGAGGATGCGGGGAACGGCCTCGACCAAGAGGTCCGGCCCCTTCTGGATGCTCATCCTGCCGCAGAAAAGCACCAGCGGCGAGAGTGGATGAATTCCGTACTTCTCTTTGACCCGTCCCGCATCAAGGCCGCGCCGGATCTTTCCCAGAATTATGCCGTTCGGGATGATGTGGATTTTGTCTTCGGGCAGAGTGTATATCCACATCAACTCGTCCTGCATCCGTCTCGTGGTCACTATCACCATCACGGCCTCGAAGCAGCCCTGCCATTCGCGATGGGTGATCTCTTCCGAGATGCCGTATCCAAAGCTGTTGCCGTTCCTGCCCCATTCCGAGCTGTGCATGGTGAGAAGGAAGGGCTGGCCGAAGTCTTGCTTTATGCGGATCAGAGCCGGCACGGGATGCCAGTCATGGCCGTGCACGATGTCGAACTGGCCGAAGAGCTTTTGCACCGATGCGAAGCGATCGATGAAGGCATTACACATCCGGTCCATCTGAGCGACGATATCTCCGGACGAATCCACATCCGCTCTCTGGTAGTGGACACCGTTGATCTTGTCGTAGGATTCAAAATCCCCTCTGCGTGTAAAGACATGTACCTCATGCCCCCTTCTGGCCAATGCCTCGGATAGCTCCGAGACATGTGGCGCTACGCCGCCTACCTTTATCGAGTATAGGCTCTCCCAGGAAAACATTCCTATTCGCATCTCTTCACCGGTTTGGCCGTCATACTTGCGGTCTATCTTGACAGTTCGCTGCTATTATCATCACCAATATGATGATTTTGGAGCTTTTTTTCTCACAAGTCCCGCATTTTAGCAAAAGTCATGGGTTCCGAAGTAAACATTTTGCATTACGTTGGGGTTTGATAATTGATTAACCTTTCGGCGCTTCCCCCAAACACTGGCGAAGCTCACCAGCGGCTTGCTCCGGTGGAACGGAGTTGATGTAAATGCCTGTGCCGCGCTCAAAGCCTGCGATTTTTGCGAGAGTAGGTTGTATCCTTATGCTGAGATGGTACTCTGAGGGAAGCTGGAAGATCATGTAGTTGTAAGGCGGATCATCCAGGAGTGAGCACATGCTCTTCAGTGCCAATCCCAGGATAGACGCCAGGCGAACTCGTTCCTCTTCATTCATCTCCGAGAGGTTGCTGATATGCCTTCGGGGCAGTATCCATGTCTCATACGGTGTCTGAGAATAAAATGGCGCAATGAGGACCCAATCCTCGTTCTCTGCTATCATTCGGTCGGACGTACTCTCTCGCTCGACGATATTGCAGAACTGGCAAAAAGATGCCGAGGTGAGTGCATCAAGCTCTCTCTTGATCAGGGGCGGCATAATGGGCACGGCCACGACCTGTGAATGGGTGTGAGAAAGGGACGCTCCCGCCTCCCGTCCCCAGTTTTTGAAGATGGAGACATACTTGACGTCGCTGGTGCAACAGTAATGAGCATAGCGATCCTGATAAGAACGCACCAGCAATTCCATGTGCTCCCGGCTGAAATGTGCCGGATTGTCACCGTGCAGCGGCGAGTCCACAATGACCTCATGGTGCCCATGGCCGGGCAATGCTATCCATTCGGCTGTGGGGCGAGAGGGACTGGGCACCATAGCGGCGAAGAGGTTGGGAAAGACCCTCATCTTCCAATCCAAAATTCGCTCGATACCGTCGGCCTTTACCCCTTGATCGGTGTAAACGGCAACCGCATGAGGAGTCGTCTCCTCATGGCCGGGACAAAAAGGGCAACTATTGCTGTCTCCCGGCTCACCCTTTTGTATTCGGAAGTCTGAGGGCCTCTTCCTGCGCTCGGCAGCGATTATGCAGTACTCGTCTAGAAAGTAGTGCTTTCTTATCTCCGGCATCAGTAAACATCCCTGTTGTGCATCAGACAACTTCCTTGTAGATTTGCAGGGTCTGCTCTGCAGCTTTTTGCCAGGTGAAATTGTCCAGGACCCTCTGCCTGGCATTCTTTCCCCAGCTCTTCAAACGCTTCCGGTCCTCCAAAGCGAGATTGATTCCCCAGGCGATGTCATCCGGATTGCGGGCGTTGATGTGAACGCCGGTAGGCTGCGCAGTTGCCGGATTCTCCACGAT
>RPOO01000320.1 GCA_003857025.1 Methanothrix sp. | reverse complement strand
TGCGCAAAGGACATGCGCCGCAGTTCAATCCGCAATAGGCCAGCTCTTGCTCCATCATTGTTTTGCCCTCATCCCTATCGAAGAACTCTCAAATAAAAAAAATTAAGGGAACAGAATTTTGAATTATGGTCCCCGGACTCTGGTCCTCAGGCGATCTTCAGCTCCCGGTGCTTGGCCAGGATCTCATCCGCCAGCCGATCCAGCGCCCGGAAATCGGCCTCTTTGGGATGGCCTTTTGCGACCACGGGATCGAATAACTGCAGCTTGAGGCTCGGCAGGGCGACGGTGATCTGCTCCAGCATCTTGCCTCCCCAGCCAAAGGAGCCGATGATGGATGCATAGCGTGTCTTGGGGCGCAGGGCATTGGCGAGGATGGCGGCGTAGAGAGCAAGCGGATGCGCACCGGCGAGGATGGTTGGCGTGCCGATCACGACCGTGGCCGCATCGACCAGTGCTTCGGCCAGCTCTCCCACATCATAATTTGTAAGGTCAAACCGCTTAACGGTGATGCCGCGAGCAACAAGCGCATCCACGAAGTAGTCGGCCATGATCCTGGTGGCTCCGTGCATGGAGACGAAAGGCAGAACCACCTCATTTTTAACTGCGTCCGAAGACCAGTCACGATAGGCGCTGAGGATGAACTCCGGCCTGTCATAAAGCGGGCCGTGGCTGGGGGCAATGATGTCAATTTGCAGACCCTTAATCTTTGCAAGATGCTTTTGGATATGCTGGCGGAATGGCATCATGATCTCGGCGTAGTATCTCTTGGCAGGTCCGTAGACCGCGGCCTCGTCATGAGCATAAAGGTCGCTTGTGGCGAGATGGGAGCCGAGAAAGTCGCAGGTGAACAGGATCTTGTCCTCGGGCAGATAGGTAAACATCGTATCCGGCCAGTGCACCCAGGGCGCGTGAATGAACTGCAGCGTCTTGCCGCCAAGGTCGATCGATTCTCCGTCCTTCACCTCGTGCCCTTTTTCCTTGGGGATCAGACCGAACTCCCTGAGCAGCTCCAGGCACTTTCCGGTACCGAGCAATCGGGCATCAGGGAATTGAGCCGCAAGGTGCTCGACCGTTCCGGAGTGGTCTTGCTCGGCATGTTGGCAGATGATGTAGTCGATCTTGTTAATCCCCAAAGCTTGAAGGTTGCCGAGCAGAACCTCGGCCTTGGTGGCATCCACGGCATCGATGAGGGCCGTTTTCTCGCTGCCCCGGATGAGATAGGAGTTGTAGCTGGTTCCCTTGGGCAGCGGGATCAAGGCATCAAAAAGCCTGCGATCCCAGTCAACCGCTCCAACCCACTGCACGCCCGGCTTAATTTCCCTGATGAGCATAACTAAATATCCTCCGCAAATACTCTTTTAAAATTTCATGTTCATTTTGGTATTTATTTTGGATGCTATTCCCGATTTTGGCTTTTCCTGCCAGCTTTTATGAGCAAATATGCTTCACAGCTCTTTGAAATCCTCTTTTGCAGCGCCGCACTGCGGGCAGGTCCAATCGGACGGGAGCTCTTCAAACGATGTTCCGGCGGCAACACCCGAATCGGGATCTCCCTTTTCCGGATCATAAATATATCCGCAAATAGTGCACTTGTATTTCTTTGCCATTTGTCAACCACTTCCCTAATGCTTTCCGGAAATTTTCCGAATATATTTGATGCCTGCAAAGTATTTCAAGTGAACGCAGTGGGCAGCAATTCCAATAGCTTCTGCTGCGATTCCGATTAAGAGGTGAGATAAATCGACTGTCTGCGTCCAGGAACCTCGCCCCGTACAGGATTCCGATTGGAACGAAAAACTAAAATAATGATTAATTACATGAGATGACAACGATTCGAGGTGTATTGATGGGAAACACCGGATCCAAACGAAATGGAAAGTTCAAATGTAGACTCTGTCGTATGGCCTTCGATTCAAAAGAAGAATTAAAGTTGCATCTGCTGGAGGATCATAGCGAGGATGAAAGAAGATAGAGCCGGATATTGCTCTTTATGCATTAGCATGTGATTTTTTCTAAGAAGCGATCCTCTTGAGCCTGTCGCCCGATGCCTTCGGCTCTTGCTTCGCGCCGAGAAGACGGCAGGCTCCAAGCGTTTTTTGCTGAATTTACGCAACCAATTGCGGCGATTATGGTCCAGTTATTGCATTTCAAGATGCTGTTTTTTGAGATTCGATAACTCGCTACAGATCGACTGTCTGCAATAGGCCGGTCGACAAATCATTCGCCTTTCGCATCTTCATCCACGTCCTGATGATAGGGATGCTCCAACTCAGAGAAAGCCCGCACCAGAACCTCGTTGATGGTCGGATGTATCACCTGCGACTTTATCACCGGCATTAGGTCCTGATATTCGGTATTCATGAGATAGACCACCTGCTGCACCAGTTCTGCCGCCATGGGTCCTGCCGCTGATGCGCCAAGGATGCGGCCCGTCTCTTCTTCCAGCACAACTTTAACAAATCCGTGCTCCTCCGCCATAGCCACGCCCATTGCTACATCCAGATACTTGGCCCGGCCTATCAGAATCTTCAGGCCGGCACCAACGGCATCCGCTTCTGTCATCCCCACTCCTGCAACCTGCGGATGGGTGAAGACGGCATGGGGAACGGCATGGAAGTCAACCGCTTCCCGATCGTCCTCTCGCTCGGCTCGCAGCAGATTATGAGAAACCACTTCCGACTCGTAGTTGGCAGTGTGCCGGAACATGTGCTTGCCGATGGCGTCTCCCAGCGCCCAAATGCCGCTCTTGCTCGTTTCCAGATACTCGTTTACCTTGATCCAGCCGCGCTCATCGGTCTCAACGCCCGACTTTTCCGGATGCTGCAGATCCGAGTTCGATCTGCGCCCGACGGCGAGCAAGATCTCGTCTGCCTCAAACCGGCTGATCTTCCCGTCCACCAGGCTTTTGGCAGTTACGACCTTTTTTTCGCCATTCCGCTCGACTT
>RPOO01000319.1 GCA_003857025.1 Methanothrix sp. | reverse complement strand
CACGTAGGCCGCATCGCGGAAGGCCAGCCGCAGCTCATGGTCTTGAGCGTGGATCAGATGGCATCCGACGCGATCATGAAGAAGCTGCAGTCCGTGCCGGGCGTACTGAGCGCTAAGATGGTGGAGCTGTAGAGCAAGAAATAGCGATCAGAAAAATCAATCTGAAATAAGAACCAGAATTAGCAATCTGAAATAGCAATCAAGCAAAGATAGAGCAGATGGCACGCTCTTAAGAACGTGAGACTAAAAGCGAAGCGGGACACTCCCGCTTTTGCTTCCATCTGTTTTTTGATTTCTTAAAATTAGGTCGTGAATCTCTAATAGGTTTTAATTTTGTGATATGGATATGTCAATAATTCATGCAGGTTCCATATATGATCGATTAAACCAGCTTGCTTCGCGGGGCAGTTGAACTTTATTTTTCCCTGATTATCCATATACTTTAGAGCGCGGTGCTTTTGGCAGTGAAATGTGCGAAATATAGGGTCATTTGATTATCCAATTCCGCAGTCTTCTTAGAGAAACCTATGGTTTTTCTTGATATGCGGTTATTATCTTGTCTGCATGTTAGATTCTGCCGTTCAATGTAGCTTGTAGATATCATCCTGGGGTCTATATTCTTACCAAATATGATCCTCTTGACCACTTTATTGAGCCTACAGTTAACCCTCATCTTGATAACTTGGGCATATTTTAATACTTCATCTACGATTAATTTAGGACTTCGGGGTCGCCCTCGCTTGCCTGTTGGTGCGAACTGCTGTAGTTTTCCATATTGCTTTCGAAGAGCTGCTGTATATAGTTTTAATCCATCCGTCACAAAAAGTGGCATTGATCTGAGTTTTTTGGCAGTATTTGAAACGAGCTGATCTGCATTTTTCTGAGATCGCTCACCGATAACATGGGAAAGCACCAGCCTGCAATTTGCGGCCATGATTATCCAGATCCAGGTTCCCTTGTCTTCGTATTCATCTTCTAGGGGTAGTGTTTTTTCCCCACAAAAGTCCATGCCTCGTCCATCTCTACCTTTGGAGTCTCCACATCCGTCAAGATAACTTCATTGACTTTTTCGCTATGCGATGCGGCTTTCGAGATCCAAGTGCTTACCGTAGATGGTTTTGACTCAAGAGTCTCAGCTATTCCTAAAACGCTCATTCCACGCATGGCCATTTTTAAAGCCAGTTTGATCTTTTCTTCGTTTGTTCTTATGTCATAGAATGCCGTGTTAGTTCTATCGCAGAATCTAGTGCCGCATGGATTCGCGACAGAGAGAAGACTATGCGTAGGTTGAAAAAGAAGGATACATTAATCTTGAAGGGAATGCAAATATTCTATAACAACATCAGACAGACCACACGAAGGCCTGGAGGGTAAAACTCCTGCTGCGGCGTGTGGGATTGAAACCGTCATGCCTGGTTAGGCACCCATGAGGCAGAAAATGGGTCATGGCATGAAGGCGTTATCAAAGACCTGAATCGCAGATAGGAGAGGTTGCGTCGATATGCGTGAGGCCCATTTTCATATCAAATTAATGGGGCGAATAAATGGATCACATTGATCCAGAATGCTAGCCAACGTCAAAGGTGGGATGAATTAGAATCCGCCGCGTTCTATGCTTGAAATTACCCGCCTTGATCTTTTAATAACATCAGATGCCGTCTCATTCAGCCTTTCTAATTCACATACATAATTCTCATAATCTGCTTTTCTCCTATCATGGCGCATGCTGTTAAGATCTCTTCCAATTCTATCTCGTGTTCCATCCAAGTTGTCTGTTTTGCTTTCGTCTGCTTCTCCTTTGAAATATTTGACCAAATATTTATGATGTTCTTTTTCCTCTGGAGGGAATTTATTAAGATCTTTTTCTATCATATAATTTCTGGCGTTGCAAAAGGCTGCATAATAAGCTCTGCTGATTGAAGCTCGAATTTTGGCCTCATCTGTCCTATTTGCGGCCAGTTCATCAGCCAAATCCAAGTATTTTTTCCAATTAAAATCTACTTGTACTCCAGCTTTACACATATGTCAACATAAGGATCTCTTGAATCCTTATCCCATCGAACACTATCTACTTTATCTAATCGATCAATCGCTTCATCAACTGGAAGAGATGTAGATATAGAAATCACTATATCTTCTTCGCTAGAAAAAGGCGAATCGGAAACTGCCTCTAGAAATATCTTTTCTATAGGGAACTCTTTCCTTATATTTGCATATGTGGAAGATATTAATGACAATAAAGTCTTGTTTCCACTCAGAAAATGACGAATTCGATCGGGTTCTCTGAATATGTACAATCCATCGAGGGCATCAATTCCAGTCTTTGGTCTTATCGTTTTCAATGGGTTTGTTTCTTTTTCTGAAATGTATTGAGAAAGCATGCCCGCAATGGTAAGATTCTGTAATATCGTATAAGATGTAGTTGAGAATCCGCCCCATGCTATTAAAGGGTTCAATTCTTTCGCAAACTCGGTTTCGAAAGAATCATTCAAACCGCGACGGGCGATCGTTCTCTTAATCACGGAGAGATCTAATTGAACTGCCTTGGCTTCTGGAATTAAATTTGATATATTTACTTTGTTCTCTGAGCTTTCTTGCATCAATGTCTCATAATCGTTTTTGCTCCATCCTCCAATCGAGGGCGCACATTTACAGAGTTGGAATTGGCCGCCAGATTGAATTGAATGGAGAGTATCAGAATTTGGCAAGAACCTCATCCACCTTTGAGTCGATTTCATTATTTCCGGTTTTGACGTGCCCTATATTTATCTCGTATTGCTTCAAATTCTGTAACAGATATATAACTAAGAATTTTGCAGTCTGTGGTGTAAGTCTAAGACAAAGCTCCTCGCTATGGTCTGTTACGGTATGGCCCGCCGTGATAGATTCTGTCAAATTGTTTTTTGATATAATTGGAATTAGTTCAAATAAGCCATAATTTATGTT
>RPOO01000318.1 GCA_003857025.1 Methanothrix sp. | reverse complement strand
TGATCGCGGACGAATATTATTTTCCAGACTAGATAGATATCTCTTTGGACCTTGCCAAAGGACAAGGCTGCTATTTCTTCATCACTGTTTTCGCCACCATTTGCCTCCAAACAGCCCAAAACTGAGTATAAAAATGAGTGCGGTGATCACGCACAGGACAAATCCAATCGTTTTCTTGATATCAAGCATCATCTCACCCACCGTGGAATAGTTCTATCATTCCTAAAAAGGTTGCCCATATACGGCCATCCTCGGCCACGGACAGAACCTGATCATCATGATCCTGCTCGCGCCTCGCGGAATATGAATCGTGAGCCATGACGGGATCGATCTTCACTCTGAAGTTCAGAAGCTCGGACTGCAGTGTCCCGGCCAGGGGCAGCTTCGAGGAGATCTTCAGCCTCCCGGATTGAAAGAGGACCTGCAGCACGCCGACCAGATCTCTCTTGGGGACACGGCAGGCTCCTCATCTATTCCATATATTCTTCAGCCATGCGACTTATCCTTCCAGGGAAACAGGCGTCTAGGCCGGGAAACATCTCAATGGCTTGTATTTCTCCGGAGAATCATCGCGGTCATACTCCGGCGGCACCTGGAACTGCCATTCACCTAATCAGAGGAATGCATATGGCGCAGATGAGATCGTCATGAGGTTTGCCTGGTAGACGACTTTGGTTATGGCTATTCCAAGCATCAGGCAGATTTCGAGGATATCAGCGATGATTTGATCTGTGCTTCGTCGGGGCATCAGCATTAACAAAGACTATTGATACTTATTATAGTTTCTGATTGTGCAGTATATCCCCGGCCATCGGCTCTGCCAGAGTTGCGTGCTTCCTGCGCCTGTGGCTGCATAGGAGCATGCGGCCTGGCCCCCGGAGCTGCCAACGAGCGAGGACCGGCCAGGCTGCCCAGCAACCGGTGATCCACGCGCGACCGGATTCTCGGCAGGCATCCGGGCAGCCACAAGCTACAGGGCATTCATGCCAAGCCATATTAAATAGCCATATTAAAAAATCCATTTTAAGCGCTACACTGCCAAAATGCTTTTCATCTCGGTCTCTTATCTCAAATCACAAGGGGGCATAATAAAACGAATAGATATAATCTACATTTAATCGATAGCTTGAGGTGCGATATTCATTTTAGTTGATGAACGGAGCCGTTTCCATAATGGATATCACTTTCTTGCTCAGAGGATTCGTTATCGGTCTCTCAATTGCCGCACCTATTGGTCCAATCAATGTGCTATGCATCCGTCGAACACTGGCGGAGGGCCGCCTGATGGGTATCGTTTCTGGCCTGGGTGCAGCGACCGGCGACGCAGTCTACGGATGTGTTGCAGGATTTGGCTTAACTCTCGTTTCAAGCATCTTGATCGACCAACAAGCATGGCTCCGCTTTATTGGTGGCTTATTTCTCTGTTACTTGGGTGTTAAAACTTTTTTGGCAGAACCCGCGAAGCGAGCTGCGTTATCTAAAGGAAACAGCCTGGTTGACGCTTATATCTCGACATTTTTCCTAACGCTCACAAATCCAATGACGATTCTTTCTTTTGTGGCAGTATTCGCTGGTTTAGGTTTGGCAAGCACTGGCGGAAACTTCATGTCTGCAACATCTTTGGTATTTGGTATTTTTATTGGATCATCTTCTTGGTTTCTTATTTTATGCGGTAGTGTTAATCTATTTCGGGAAAAGCTCAGCCCTCCGAGAATGCAGTGGATAAATAGAATTTCTGGAGCAATTATAACAGGATTCGGCTTGGTTGCACTTCTTGGTTAATGCATATATTGGGCCATCATGGTTCATCATATGAGTGCCTACAATAGGCGTATATTCGCCCCCGCAGCTCCAAAAACGGGCTATATGATGATTCCAACCACCCTGTAGAGGATTTCGAGCGGCCACCAGGCGAGCACGCGCGTCCGCACAATAGCGGCAAGCGGGAATCCGACCCCCCCAGAGCTGCCAACGAGCGAGGCCCGGCCAGCCTGCTCGATCACACGCGATCCACCCTCGCCCGGATTCCCGCCACGCATCCAACACCCTCCGACTCAAACGGCACCCGCCTCACCCCAACCGCTCCGGGATTATCGCTTCAACAGTTCTGAGATTATCGGCTTTGGCTCCACCATTACATTTTTATTCCAATAGTTCCAGAAATGGGTTATCTGGGGTGAGAGAAAATGCCGGTTACGAAGTTAGATGATAAGGGGAGAATACTACTGCCCAGCGAGATACGGAAGGCCGAGAAGCTGAAGGAAGGGGACGAGTTCGCTGTGGACTCCATGGGAGATGGTGTCTTCATCATAAAAAAGATCGACCTACGATCTCTGCTGGAAGAGGCGATAGAAAAAGCAAAGGGTATCGACCATGAGAAAGTGGAACGCGAGATAGAAGAGGAGAGTAACCAGCTTGCTAAAAAGAGATTCGAGGTTTGTTCTTGATAACAACCTCATAATCGCTGCTGTCAAGAGCGGCTGGACAAGGAGTACGGATCTGCTTTTCACCGTGATGCTCAGCGATGCTACGCTCTTGGTTAACAAGGAACTTCTCTTTGAATACGAAAAGTATATCCAAAGGATTCTAGGCATTCCTCATCTGTTCATTCTGCTAAATGGCCGTTCGAATCTTGTTGATCCTTCAACTGAGTCTCTTCTCGCATGCAAACCATTTTTTCCCGAGAGCCAGTACGCGGACGCTGTTCACGCAGCGACTTGCCTGGAGGCTAATGCTGTCTTGATCACCAACGACGCTCACTTCAAAGAAATCAAGAAATCGGAGCTAATCGAGGTTTGGAGCATATCTGAAGCCATTAGGAGAATCCTGTAGGCCTTCTTAGAAGCAAAAGTAGATCCAATCCAGAACAACTCCTACTTACAGGAAGACCGAATACACCTTAACGCCACCGCTAAGCTGCATCCCTGCCGCCCCTGCGACTGCATGAGAGCATATGCCCAGAC
>RPOO01000317.1 GCA_003857025.1 Methanothrix sp. | reverse complement strand
GTTGATCCCAGCAACCGGACCCTCTTCATGAGTGTGGGCTGCGGTGTGGCCAACTTGCTCGCCGCAGGGGCTCATTTTGGCTTTCAGCCTCTGGTGAGCTACTTTCCCCGCGGCCAGGAAAGCGATCTGGTAGTGGAGGTCAAATTCAAGGAAATGGCAGGACAAGTCATCTCGCAAGAGCGGGATCTGTTTTTGCAGATTTTAAAGCGGCACACCACCAAAGACAAGTATGCCGACAGGAGCCTCGACGAATCCGTCTTGAAGGACCTGGAGGGCTGTATCGATCAACCGGGATTTCATGTTAAGTTCATGACCGACGAACTATCACGAAGCCGCATGGCTGATCTGGTATCCCGATCCCATCACGCCCAGCTCTCACGCAAAGAGTTCCGCCGCAATCTGGGCGATTGGCTGAGGAACAATTGGACGACGGAGTCGGACGGGATGCCGCTTTATACCTTTGGCGTGCCCGATGCCGTGGCCTTCGGCTTTCCAGCAGCCTTCAAGGAGTTTGATTTGAGCGAAGCGGTCATCTACCGGGATTCAGGCCTGATTCGGGGATGCGGTGCCCTCGGCGTCCTTTCTTCCGATCAGGACGACAAGCTGGCATGGGTCAAGTGCGGAGTGATGCTGGAGAGACTCCTCTTGAAAGCGACCGGCTGCGACCTCTATGCATCCTTCTTCAGCCAGCCCATCGGCATTCCAGAGCTGCGTGGCGAGCTGGAAGCCGCCATCGGTCAGGGCCATCCTCAGCTTCTCTTCAGCCTGGGACATGCAAAGCCGGTCAGGCACACGCCGCGCCGCCGGCTGGAAGATGTAATGACGGAAAATGATTAAAGCATAATGATCCGAGTCGGCGAAAATGGCCGCAGGCAGCTCGGATCTCTTTGACCGACATATTGGGGAAACCTTATGATCGCGGAAGCATGGTTAAGTTGGATTTGTGTGCCATTATTCCAGATGCGAGCATCGTGCATTACGGCAAAGTCAATGATGCCTTATTGCAGCGATTATGGTGTCCATTCTTTTGAGGATTAACTATAATTTAAAAGATCGATCAAGTCCGATTTCCAAGGATCTTTTATTTCCGTAGGAACGCGCTGCATTATTTTCAGTAGCGAGGGATTCTCCGGTACGACTTCAAGATCTTGAGATCTTATGAATATGAATTTCCATTCCCCAGTTTGGTTAAACATGCAAGCCGCTAGGATATCAAAATAATCAACGCGATAGCTTCGTGTATTGGTTCCATCTTTCGAATTCCTGGTTTTTTGTATCTCAACTTTGTATGAAGTTCGCGGTTTTTTGTATATTTCATTTCTTAAATTTTTGCATTCAACCACATATGCCTTGTTTCGATAGTTGAATTTAAAATCTGGCACACCATCTTGATCTTCCCATATCAGATCTGAAATTATCCGTGTGTCATTTAGCGCCACTAAATATTTGTGTAAATATAATTCAGCTAATTTACCTTTTACATCAACCTGAGCCCTAAATCCTTTTAGTATTGCATCCATTATATCATTCGCGGGAGCATTGAATAGCGTTTCCAATTCATGAGGCATTGCATATCACTTTTGCGAATCACTTGTGGAAAAGCGATAAATATAAGACCAGCCTATTTGATTTGTGTATTCGGTGTGTCTTTAGAGCGGTTGATATGACAGGGAAACGTAAAAGAGTGCAGGTAGTGTTTACTCCCGAACAGTGGAACCTGATTGAGAATTTCCGAGGGGAATTCGGCGAAGGAGATGCAGAGATTATCAGGAATATAGTATTGGCCTGGCTCTCAGAGAAATCAATAATATCAACAAATGCAAAAATTAAGATCAATAATCGTAATAGGATGTAGATCGCGTGTCCATCTGCAACGGAACTCTTCCACTTATTGTCGAGAATCCATTGAGCAAATTAATTGCACAAAAGCCGTACTATTTCACGGAATATGGCGCAGCATACTTAGGAGATTCGCTAGAAATAATGAAAAAGATTCCAGACTCATCTATCGATTTGATTGTGACATCTCCACCGTATGCTCTTGTATTTAAAAAAGAATATGGAAATGTAGATGCATCGGAATATGTAAAATGGTTTATGCAATTTGCCCAGGAATTCAAAAGGATACTAAAAGATTCCGGCAGCATTGTAATCAATATCGGCGGATCATGGAACAGAGGAAAGCCCACCAGGTCAACTTATCAGTTTGAGTTAATCGTAGAATTGGCGAAGACATTTCACCTAGCTCAGGAGTTTTACTGGTACAATCCAGCGAAACTGCCTTCACCTGCAGAATGGGTAACCGTTCGCAGAATCCGCGTGAAAGACGCCGTGGAATTGATATTATGGTTATCTAAAGACCTTTTTCCAAAAGCAAATAACAGAAACGTCTTACAGCCATATAGCAAAGACATGCAGCGTTTGATCGAAAACGGTTATGTCTCAAAGAAAAGACCATCGGGCCACAATATCACCCCGAAATTCCAGAAGGACAATAATGGATCAATTCCACCAAATTTTTTGCAGATCGGCAATACGGACTCCAGCAGCCCGTATCTGCAAAGATGCAAAGAAAGCGGCCTCTCGCCCCATCCAGCTCGATTTCCCAAAGAGTTGCCGCAATTTTTTATAGATTTTCTTACAGAACCGGAGGACCTTGTATTGGACCCATTTTGCGGCAGCAATGTAACCGGCTTTGTTGCTGAGAGCAACAGACGCAAGTGGATTGGAATAGATCTAGTGGAAGATTATCTCAAAGGATCTGAGTTTAGATTCCCAAAAATTTATAGGTGAATAAATCGCTAAAACAGCTTCATCAGCTCTTCGGCGATGATCCGGTACCCGGACTCATTGGGATGATCAAGCCCGGACAAAATCAGCGAGCTTAAAGGTGTTCCTTGGTTCACGCGCTCCATCCACGCGCCGAAAACATCCACAAATCCGACGTCCATCTCCCTTGCCACCCGCTCCACGGCCTGATAATAGTCCTGGACCCATTTGTCATAAGGCGGCGTCTCCAGGGGCT
>RPOO01000316.1 GCA_003857025.1 Methanothrix sp. | reverse complement strand
TCAGTTTCAATCCTTGTTTTCGTGGAACTTGCCCTCGGACCGCAATCCGAAATGATGGCTCCATAAGTTGTATGAAGTTTCAATCCTTGTTTTCGTGGAACTTGCCCTCGGACGCCATTCCAGAGAATGACTATCAATTTGTTGGCTTGTTTCAATCCTTGTTTTCGTGGAACTTGCCCTCGGACAGCGCCGATTTTTCGTTCGTTTCCTTGTTTCTCCATGTCAAACCGGCCTTTTCGAACCCTCCTCACGGCATGAGTAGAATTTATTGAATCCCTTATAAATTCATTCCTATTGGATGTTCCAGCCAATGGCACGTAGCCCTAAAAATGGTTCTAGCATTCTGTTTTTTCTCAATAGTCATGAATCACACCATCGAGCTTCTCGAAGCCCAATAGAAGCCCATGAGCCAGCTAAGGGAAAAGGAGAAGCGGAGATCATAAATAGCATATGATGCATCCTCCTCT
This sequence comes from Methanothrix sp., assembly GCA_003857025.1. Lineage (GTDB taxonomy): Archaea > Halobacteriota > Methanosarcinia > Methanotrichales > Methanotrichaceae > Methanothrix. Next base: position 2,564 of record RPOO01000316.1, on the reverse strand, counting down.
CATCTGCTTCTCCGAAATAGTAATGTCCCTGTATTTTTATATTTTCTTATGACAGAACCACCAGTCTTCGCAGACAATATCTCCGCCCGTCTTTCTCGTGGCTGCCGTCTTCTCGTCTGCCGGTGGCGGGATGATTACCTGGTCGCCGATCAGCTCGTTGTTCGGCCAGTTGGCCGGAGCCGCTACCTTGTATTTATCCGTGGTCTGCAAAGCTTTCAGGGCTCTTAGGATCTCGTCCATGTTGCGGCCTACCTCCTGCGGGTAGAAGAGAATCAGCCGAACGGTTGCCTCCGGGTCTACCAGGAAGACGGCCCTCACGGTGTTTGTTCCTTTGCCGGGGTGAATCATGCCCATCCTGGCGGCGATCTTTCCCTGGTCGTCGGCGATGATGGGGAACTTGATCTCGACATGCAGGTTCTCTTTGATCCACTGGGTCCACTTCATGTGGGAGAAGACCTGATCGATGGACAGGCCGATGAGGCTGCAGTTCAGCTTCTCAAAATCCTCTCGCCTCTTCTCGAAGGCCACAAACTCGGTGGTGCAAACCGGCGTGAAGTCTGCCGGGTGGCTGAAGAAGACGAACCACTTTCCGGCAAAGGCATCGGGCAGCTTCATCATGCCTTGCGTGGTCTTGACCTCCATCTCCGGCATCTTGTCGCCGATGAGCGGAAACCCGCCCGCTCCGCCCATGCCGTGGTGCATTCCCATTTGGCCCATGCCCATATGACCCATTCCCATGCCGCCCATTCCCTTGTGCTTTCCCTGCTGCATTTCCATCATACACATATTTATGCCTCTAATTAATTTTAAGTGATCTATCTTTTCCGCCGTGAGTCTGCTGAACAAAAATTTGTCAAATCTATTATGGGCGTTCCACTAATTAAAGGTTACTATTACCAAGTAATCAAGATTTGAAATGAAATAGTTGTCAATTGTTTTCTTTTTTTGACGGTTAGCTTTAAGTCAATTGACGAAAGCATAGCGTTGAGGTTTGGTTCATGATCAAGGCGTGCAGCATTTTTGTCGCAATGGCCATCCTGCTAACTGGCATCGCCAGTGCAGACTGGTTGGAAGGAGGATACGTGAGCAGTGGAGGCAGCAGCGAGAATGAGCAGTATTTCGGCGATCCTATTTTCACTTCACCCGCCGGGAGCTATCTGTCCCCCGATCCGGCTTTGAGGGAGATGCAGGTTTCATTGGATCGGCCCTTAACCGTGGGGTCGGTGACATCGAGGCCGGTCTCCAGCAAAAAGACGGCTGCAACCACACAAACAACCGCTCATGTGACAAGCGCAGCAGGTCGCTGGAGTCTCGCACTCTCCGAGGGCAAAACGATATATTTGGAACTCTACCAGTCAGGATCGAGAATCTTCGGGCGCGGCAGCATGACCCAAGGCCAGACGACTTACGGGGCCCTGGCCAGTGGCACAGAATCCAGAGCATCAGTGGTTTTGGATATTGTTCCTGAGACTGGAACTGAGCTGTATTCGATAAAATTTGATCTGAACAGGCTGCATCTCTCCTCGGCTTACACGGTCTATAGGGTGGGAGCGCAGAGCGCATCAGGGACGGCGAAGGCCATCAGGATGCCGTGAGAATAAGGCAATTCACATTTTTTGCATTCCTTTTTTCGGGGATTGCAGAGGCCGAAATGAAAACTTCGGCCAAATCTTATTATCACTCTTTATCTTTCGAGGAACCGTTTTTTTGTTCGCTCAAGCCGTTCCAGGCTTTGATTTTGATAAGTGCTTTGTCATGTGCCAAAATGATTTGAGCCAATCAATGAAGCTAAACACTGGCGATTTTTGGGTTTAATTCAGCCGGTGCGCTACTATTATCGCTATTAATGATTTACTGCTGTTTATGAAATCAATAATATTATACTGCCAAATAAATCTCTCGAAAAGTTTATAATAATGGAACGGATTGTAGAAAATATTTATGTTAATTAGAATTGTGTTAAAATAGCAATCATCCTTATTAAAATTCTAAGGTAATGATTGCAGGGAGGGGTAGATAATGAAACCTGCTAGCATTAAAGGCCAGATAACAATTATAATCATATTTTTTATTTTGCTTTGCGTCGGACTGTCATATGCTGCTGAGATCTCGGAAAAAAGTCAAAATGCCGCGGGCGGTACACCACCATCCACCGACATCGATATCAATCTATCAGGCCGGATCTTGCTTCCACGTTCCGATGCCAACGGCACTATGGTTTCCAATTTCGCCGCAGAAATATACCTGAAAAAACCGGGCAATGTAACAGAATACGCAGTCTCAAATAAGAACGATGGCAGCTTTAAATTCAGTCCGTTCGCCCTCAAACGGGGAAACAGCAATTTCACATTAGAGGCCAAAGCCAACGGCTACAGCAACTGGAGCCAAAGCTTTACTCCCACCTCGGATATGGATTATGGCATATACACCACACTCAAGCCCGGCAACGATTTTTTATTTATAATATGTATGATGCCGGCAATCTTGGGCCTAATTATTTGGATTACCATCCGTGGATCGAGACGATTCGGGCGAACTATCTCGGTCTTTATAATTGCCAACTA
>RPOO01000315.1 GCA_003857025.1 Methanothrix sp. | reverse complement strand
TGCTTGCTCCGGTTGAGTTTTTGATCAGCCAGAAGTACGGATCGGAGACATAGGAAAACATGAACGCGCCCGAGCTGATGATCAGGGCCAGGGTAATGCCGTCCAGCGGATAGTCTGCCAGGATTTGCACGGCAACCACAGCGGTCACAACCCTGGAGCCCTGAGCCAGTTGCAGCACGGACGATATGAGGAACGGCAGAACGAGCAGGGGCAAAAAGTGGCCCAGGCCGTAGATCTCCCGGCCAAGGTTGCTCTGAGCTACGACATATCCGAAGGCTCCGGCACCGCATAAGTCCAGCAGGATCACGCCGGATCGGCGTCCAGCTACGTGGATTAGGTCTTGCAGCTTGTCCCTGGCCAGCACCAGGCAGAGCAGAGCACCCAAGAGAAGCGAGATGCTGGGGCTGCTCAAAAAGGCGGCTTCCTCCCGCCAGGGTCCCAAGGGTCCCAGCATTGCACCCAGGCTTATGAGAATCATGGGCAAAAGCAGAGGCACCCAGGCGCGGGCTCTGCCTATCTTGGGAACAGGGATTTCGGCGCTCAAGGCTCCCGCGGCGGGCATTCGGCGCAGGATAACAAAGGCCAGTGCAAAGAGAACTATGGAGATGGGAACTCCGGCGGCTAGAGAGTCGTAGGGCGAGACTTCAAGGCTGCTACATAGCGACACCATCAGGGGTGAAGGGTAGATGAGGTTGAAGGAGATTACCGAGCAGCAGGCGGTCATGAAGAGAGACCTTTTGCTTGCCCCGTCCGTCTGCCTTCCCAGGCTGCTTACCACCGGCTCCAGGATCATGTAGGCAGTGATGCTGCACATCACAGGAATCGATACCAGGTATCCCGCCATGCCCGATACCAGAAGTCCTCGCCGCGTCACGGACAGCAGATCGGCCACGATGCGCTCTATCGCGCCGGTTCTGCGCAGGTACTCGGCCAGCACCGCGCCGCAGAATACTACTATGGCGAGCGACGAGAAGATCCTGCCAAGGCCGGTGGCCACATAGCCTGTGAGGTTCTGGCTCATGCCGGTCAGCAGTCCAAAGACGAATGCAGAGACGACCAAGCTCAAAAACGGACCGACCTTTGGTATGAGCAGGCTCACCAGAATTATAACTGCGAGGAAGGCCAAAAGCGGGTCCATTGAGCAAAGTATACCACATTTGATATTAAAAACTAATTATGCTCCGTCTCATTTTATTTCCATAACATCCGAAATGCATTTATAGCTAGAAAAATAAAAAATGCCTAGAAGGGATTTAGTCTTATTTAATTAGTTCGGAAAATTAGTCCAGCCCATCAACGGGGTATCGAGGGGATAGAAGGGAGTAGATGAGGAGAGGTAGCTTTAGGCACAGACTACCTCGGGGGAGGCATGGTTTATCAGCGAGCCCGGCTCTCCTGGGCGCAGCCATATTTCTAGTTCTATTAGTTCCGGCTCTCTTCTACCTCTTCCCTCATGCACCCGATTCTGATCAGTCCTCTTCGTCTTCCCCTTCGCTAAATCCATCATCAAATTCCTTGAATCCTTCATCAAATCAGCTATCAGGCATTTCGTCAAACCCTTCATCAAGCGTTTCTTGCCCTTCGTCGAGCATCTCAAATCCTTCGTCGAGTGATATTCCCTCAAATCCTTCCGCATCGGATCAGCCCGCCAAGTCGGAGCCGGTGCTAAGGGTAGCATCGGCATCCTCCGGCTCGGCAGGAGAACCATCCCAAGGAACGGATAAAGGAACGGCCAAAGCAGCAGCTAAAGAAACTGCACAAGAATCCGCCCAAAAATCCGGCCTGACGGCCACTGTTGACCTCTCCCGGGAAAACTCGCAAGTCTACCTGGAAAATACCGGCCAGACCGAACTTCATCGCGTCAGGGTCATCGGTGCGGGAAAGAACCTCGGCATCCTCTCCAAGCTCATGCCGGGCGAGAAGAAAGTGCTGGCTGTGAGCGGCCAGGCAAGTGATATCGCTGTTTCGGCCATCGATCCGTCCGATAAAGAAATTGACGGCTTCGTTCAGTACATCCAGCCCAATTTCCCTGCGCCGTCCTCAGCTTCGGTTGAAGTGGAGGTTCCACTCGGCACCATGTCTGCACCGGAGAGCCCAGAAGTATCCGGACAGGTTTTTGATAAATCCGAGAGCACAAACGCGTCTCCGCTCGCCCTCACCATCTCTGTCAACAAGACGGAAGGGCGCGAGGGCGAGGTTGTGGGATTCAGATGCACCGCCAGGAACGCCGGGATCGAAGAGCTTTCCAAGATCAAGATAATTTGCGCGGGCAAGATGGCCTCCACCAATTATCTCACTTCCGGAAAGGAACTGTACTTGGACGGAGCGGCTATAATTCGGGACAGCTTTGAGCTTTCGGCGGGCGTGGAAGGCCAGAATGCTGGCGGCCAGATTTTTACGAATAATACCTCTGTTGAAATCTGGAAGGTCTCACCCGAAATCAGTCTGACGGTGGAAGCTCCTGGGAAGGTGCACCGCAACGACATTGCCGCAATCCGGGCGAGAGTCGAGAACATCGGCAGCAGCAGTCTGACTGGCATCGTTGTTTCCGACGTTTTCGGCGAATTAGGCCGGTTGGATTCCCTTGGCCCCGGCGAATTTCAAGTGCTGCAGAAGGACCGGACCATCTCCGAGAGCTTGCGCGGCGAGGTAAGGGTCCTGGCCAAAAATGGCGCAGGGCGCGAGGTCTATGCCAGCCGGAGCCTGGAGATCGAGGTGCGAAACTCATCGCTGCAACTGGATGGCCAGCCGGGTGAGGTCAGAGCATATCCGGGAGAGCCGGCAGAGGTCACCTGGGTCCTGAGCAACACGGGCGAAGAGACCCTCAAGAATATAACACTGAGCGGAGAGGGCAAAGGATGTACGCTGCCGGAGCTATTGCCGGGGAAATCGGTTCGCATGGCTGCGATCTACAATAAAAGCAGCAGCACCATGATTTGCGTCACCGCACATGGCGTTGACGAGACCGGCTTTGCCGCAGAATCAAACGCAAGCGTTCTCATCAAAGCCATAACGCCGGGCATCGGCTTGAAGG
>RPOO01000314.1 GCA_003857025.1 Methanothrix sp. | reverse complement strand
TTTGCAGCCACCGCGTTTGAAAGAGTTCAAGAATATACGAGCCATTGATACAAAACGTCTAGCAGCAGAGGCTATCCTATTCACCGCGGCAGATATTAAAACCGTTGTACAGACAGCAGCACGCCAAGCCATACGTGAATCCAACTCAAATGGCCCATCGCTCTCTACTGAAAATATTATTAAGGTAATTCGCCAACATCCGCGCAGTATTAGCATTCGTCGTGAAGGCATGGCTGAAAAATGGGTTGAGGAAGCTGCTGAGGAATTAGGAATTCAAGACAAACAACTCTCCTGGCTCAAAGAAGAAATAGCGCGCGCTTCTAAGAGATGAATGATATCAAATGCAAAGTTGGTTAGAAGATGCAGATAATCAGGTGAGGTTGGAGAAATTCATTCAGCAGCGACAGTTTGAAGGATGTGAAAACAGAATCGAAATCGACTATTCGCGATAGCATGATTCAATGATGAGTCCGTGCAAGCGCTATGATTATTCGAATCAGACCAATGCTACATGAGACACTTCCACATCCGCACCGCGTGCTTTCCCTGCCCGTAGTAATTGCGCACAAGCTCCCGCTCCCGGTATCCTGCCTTGCGGTACAGCTCCATCGTCTCCGGCTTCTCCAGCGCCGCCTCCAGCCGCACGGCCTTCGCGCCCTCTGCCTTCAGCTCTTTTTCCAGGGCAGCGATGAGCGCCTTGGCAATGCCGAGCCTGCGATAAAGAGGATGAACGTCCAGAGTATAGACCGCACCGGCATTTCCGCTGGCGTAGCCGATGATAAAACCCAAAACCTTCGCCGACGGCTCGCAGGCTACAAGAGCTATGGAATAGCGGATAAGGTAGGAAAACATTCCCGCCGGAAAAGCGGTATCTTCGGGGAAGCAGAGCCCCTCGATCAGGACAATCTGGGCCAGGTCTTTGGGCTCCGCTCTCCGAATTATCATCTCTTCTCTGTGCCTTTGACCTGTTTTAACACGTCTTCATAAGCCCCAAAGACCTCAGGGATATCGATGGTGCCCACCACGTCCACCACGCCCACGGCGGCGATGGTTTTGTCGTCCACGATTATGGGTGCCACGGAAACGGGTATCCCTTTGTATGCTCCGGTCTTCGGAACGGTGCGAACGGGCCGCCCGCTGCGGATGACCTCCTCCAGAATAGGGCCGCTGTAGCCGCTATCCAGAACCTTGCCCTTTTCCACCCGAACGCCCGGTGCATTGCTGCTGCGCAGCGTCACAGGCAGCCGAATGATCTCATTGATGGCAAGAGCGAGCACAGCCAGGTCCTCCGACCCGGCATCCTCGGATATCACAAGTTTGGCCATGCCTGTATTATTGGGCTACATTATCAAATAAATCCGACCCTTCCTCGCCTTTTTTATGATTGCCGGGCGAGGAAGCCGGTCGGATTTTTCAGATGTTTCCTGCGTTCTTTCGCTTGAGGAGCCTGGCCTGGAAGCCGTGATACTTGGCAAAGCCCTCTGCATCCTTCTGGCTCAGAGTCTGAGAGTCGAAGGAGACCATGTCCTGGGAATAGAGCGCGTCGGGAGACCGGCGTCCCACGGAGATGGCATTTCCGCAGTACAGCTTCATCTTGACCGAGCCGTTCATCCTCTTTTGGGATTGGTCCACGAAGGCATTCAGGTCTGCGTAGAACGGGTCCTCCACAAGGCCCATGTAGGCCATCTCTGACCAGGCCTCGTCAACCATGACCTTGAACTTCAGCTCGAACCGGGAGAGCACCAGATGCTCCAGATCCTTGTGCGCCGCCAGGAGGATGGTAGCCGCGGGATGTTCGTAATTCTCGCGCGCCTTGAGGCCCAGAACCCTATCCTCGACCATGTCCGTCCTGCCCACGCCGTGCTCGCCGCCGATGATGTTGAGCTTCTCGATCAGCTCCAGGCCGCCCATGCGAACGCCATCCAGGGAAACGGGAACGCCTTCTTCAAAACCGATCTCCACAACCTGCGCGGGCCGGTCGCCGCGAGGCGTCTTGGTCCAGCCGTAGATCTCCTCGGGCGGCTCGAAATAGGGGTCCTCCAGCTTTCCGCCTTCGATGGAGCGGGACCAGATGTTCTCGTCGATGGACCAGGGCTTCTCCTTGGTGACGGGCACCTCGATGCCGTGCTCGCGAGCATAGTCGATCTCCCACTCGCGGGCCAGATCCAGCTCCCTCATGGGCGCGATGACCCGGCAGTCCGTAGCCCGGAAGATGGCCTCAAAGCGCAACTGGTCGTTGCCGCGTCCCGTGCAGCCGTGAGCCAGATTCTTAATACCTTTCTGCTTGGCGACTTCCACGGCCTTGCTGGCAATGAGGGGCCTTGCAATGGCTGTTCCCAGCACGTATCCTTCATATGAGCCGTTCGCTTTGATGAGCGGGAAGAGACAGGTCTTGACGAACTCCTCCCTGGCATCAATTGTGTATTGCTCGTCGGCCAACTGCTTGGCCCTGATGTTCCCGCGCTCGATGTCAGACCGAGGCTGACCGACGTCCACGAGAACCGTAACAACCTTATCAAATCCATAGCGCTCTCGCAGGAGCGGAATGCATACTGATGTATCCAAGCCACCGGAATAGGCCAGTACAACTTCAGACACTAGATTTCACCTTGATCGCCCTAAGAGACCCGGTCGATTTAACTCTATCTCTTGCCGACTCCCACCTCGGCTAACCTTTCACTTTGCCAACTCAATCTAGCCAACTTCTCGGCCAACTTTCATCTTGCCAACTCTTTCCAGCCAGCCACTTCATCGGCGTGGCCGATAAATCTATAACCGCCCGGAAAAAACAACAAACTTGATGACCCAGTTGATCAAGACGGCTGCCCTCAGCGTGGACTTCGACCGTGACCTGCGGGCATTACAGGCACATGGCGCATTGGCTGCCATGGTCCAGCCCTTTTTTAAGATGGCAAACCAGAGGCTGGCCGATGAGAAGCCCGCCCAGGTTCGCCTGAAGGATATCGTCGCCAGCACCTGGCTGCCGCCCATCCCCAGCGGTCCATTCAAGCGATTGATCATCAATGAGGCGCGAGCGGCCATCGGTCGTCCCGTACCCCAAACGGT
>RPOO01000313.1 GCA_003857025.1 Methanothrix sp. | reverse complement strand
AGATGATCGATCGATAGCGTTGATAGCTTCATTCGGGCCCCTTCAATCCCTTTCGATATCAGAAAGCCCTACTGAGATAAAAATGTTTCAGATAAGAGGTTTTACCTGCGGGATGTGGGATTTCCGGACCGGCACGAGCTTTCTCTGGCGCGTCTCATGAAGACCTTCTTGGCGGCGCACTCGATGAATGGATCTTGTCCGCCGGCACAGTGGGCCAGGCACGGTCCTGCGCACAGATGCCGATCCCGGCAGGTCCGGCACTCCTGAGGTCCGGGCACGAGGCAGCGGGCATGGACCATTCGCTCCCGCAGTCCGTCCTCAAAATTTGGATCATCAATTCGCCCCAGCATCATCTCCAAATCGAGGAGAGATGGACAGGCGTAAGATCTGCCGTCCGCCAGCACAACCAGCGATCGGCACGAGTCAAAAAAGCAGTGGTGGCTTCTCTTCTTTCCGCTCTCCAAAGTGTGCTTCATTCGCTCCAGCTCCCGGAATCTTATCCGTCTTCCGCCCATTGCGGCGAGCTGATCGGCGCGAGAGATGGCTTCTTCGATTCCCCTGGCAGCCGCGCCTGGATCGGGCTGCATGGACCGGCAGGCTCGCCCGACCGGCCTTAAAAAATCGATAGCGATTCCTTCCACATTTCCCAGATAGCTGAGCAGGTCTACCAGCCCTGCAAGAGCGAGGGCATTGGCCCCGGAGAGGACGCAGGTCGAGCCCACCCGAATTCCTTCATCCCGCAAAGCTGCAATTCCTCGCAGAGCAGGGCCGGTGGAGCCCCTGCCATCCGAAAAAGGGCGAAGAGCATCGTTTACTTGCGGAGGGCCGTCCAGGCTGACGCCGATTTCGACCTTGAGGCTCTTCAGCCTGGCCGCAACGTCGGACGAGATGAGAATGGCGTTGGTCTGGACCTGGCAGGGTGCTTGCAGGCCGATTTCGTCAAGATAGTCAACGGCCTTTTCGATGAGATCAAGATTGAGAAGCGGCTCGCCTCCGGTGAACTGGATCTTGAAGCCGGGAAAGCATTCCGCCGTCACATCGATGGCTCTCTTGGCTTTTTCCCAGCTCATCGCCGCTTTTTTCTCGCCGCCACATGCATAGCAGTAGCGGCAGCGCAGATTGCAGTCCTCGGTTACGGATAAGGCCAGGAGGCCGGGCTTTTCTTCGGACATTCTGGTCAGGTCATTTCATGATCGGAACCGTTATTCGGCTTCTCACCGACGATTTTTGGGGATTTTTCGCTATCATCCTCGATCCACCCCTCGATCTCCAAATAGACATCTCGAAGCTCTTCCTTCATCTCATCGGATGCCTGCCACATGCCTCGCTCTACGGCCTCCAGCAACCGCTCGGTGATGTTTTGCAGAGCGTGGGGATTCACGTCTTTCAGCCACTCCTGCATCTCTTTGTCCAGTGCGTATTTGTTAGCCAGCTCCTCGTACATCCAGTCTTCCAAAACCTCGGCGGTGGCGTCCCAGCCAAAGGCGATGTCTACCATACGGGAGAGATCGCCCGCGCCTTTGTAGCCGTGCAGCTGCATGCTTTCGATCCACTTGGGATTCAGGATGCGGGCGCGGAAGATGTGCTTTGTCTCTTCGACAGTGCTCCTTGTCTTTACCCGATCCGGATCGGAGCTGTCGCCACAGTACGATCGTGGCAAATCTCCCTTGAGGGCTTTGACAGCTGCAATCATGCCTCCGTGATAAGAATAGAAGTCGTCACCATCCAGCATATCGTACTCGCGGGTGTCCTCGTTCTTGACCGTCAGGTCGAGCCGGCTCAAACGCTTGCGAAACTCATCGGGAACCGTCACTCCGAAGTTCTTGCGGCCATAGGCATAGCCGCCCCATTTGACATAGATCTCGGCCAGGTCTTTTTCATCCTTCCAGTTCTTGGAGTCGATGGCATCGGAGACACCGGCACCGTAAGCTCCGGGACGGCAGCCGAAGATGCGGTAGCAAGCCTCGATCCAGGCCTGCTCCCTGTCAATTCCCGCAGCGGTCTTCTCTGAGATGTCTGCAGAGACATGCTTGGCCAGAAAGTTCTGCTCGGGAGACTCCTTTTGTCCGGCCACCAGCTCAACGGCCCTGTCTACGATGTGAACGATATTGGGAAAAGCATCCCTGAAGAAGCCGCTGATGCGCAGCATTACATCCACGCGGGGGCGCTGCAGCTCTTCGAGCGGGATCAGCTCGATTCCGGTCACTCTGCCGCTCTTCTCCTCCCAAACGGGACGAACGCCCATGAGAGAGAGGACCTCGGCGATATCATCACCTTTGGTGCGCATGGTTGGGCTGCCCCAGATCACGATTCCCAGCGATTCCGGGTAGCGGCCCTCATCTGCCAGGTAGCGCTTGAGCAGGGCATCTGCCTGAGCAACGCCCACCTTCCAGGCGGCCTGAGAAGGTATAGCCTGGGGGTTCACAGAATAAAAGTTCCTCCCCGTGGGCAGGATGTCCGCCATTCCCCGCGTGGGCGCTCCGGATGGGCCGGGCGAGACAAACCTGCCGCGTGAGGCGGACAGGATGCTCCACAGTTCGTCTCTGGTAGCCGCAATGTTCGGCGCAAGGTCGGAAGAGATGTATTCGAGAACCTGCTCCACCTTGCTGCTCTGCCTTCCCAGGACCTCGTCTTCCAGCGCCCGGACTCGTTTCATGGATAAGCCTTCGTCATCCCGGCAAAATCCATCCTCATGAAGCCGGGAGACGAGGCTCAGGGCGAGGGCGTTAATCTCTTCAATCACCTCGCCGCAGGTCTTGATGCCCGACAGAATCCGCCCACGGTTGGCCAGGAGAAATTCGTAGTCGTAGCCCAGGGCCTCGGCCAGCGACTGCCTCAAGGAGGGCACGCTGCCATTGGAGAGCCGGGTCAGGGCGACCAGGAACTCATCCAGGCGCGAGCCCTGGGGAGGCTCGCCCAGGATATGAAGCCCGTCCCGGATCTGCGTGTCTGCGGTTTCGTGCAGATATTCGTGAAGCTTCTCCAGGAACCTGTCGAAATCCGAGAACGCCGCCTCTTCTCCCGTCTCCAGATCGTGATCGAGCTTTGCCTCGCAGACCTTCTCCCAGATCATATTCTTT
>RPOO01000312.1 GCA_003857025.1 Methanothrix sp. | reverse complement strand
CCATTTTAGTGCAGGTAACAAAAGACCTCGGAAACATATCTTTTGATATGATGCAAGGAGTGACTGGAATTGGATTCGTGAATGTTCACAATGACATTCGCACCGAACCAGTCATCCTCAAGAACATGGCGACGATGCATGCTGTAGAAGAATCTAAGTATATAAATGAATCTAATAAAATTGCAGCTGCATACGCCGATGTCAACGTCGGCAAGCCCAGCACCTACGCGGGCCTGCGTGAGCACGGCAGCGGCGACTACGCCAGCGAGGATTTGATCAAATACCGCAACCTCAACCGCTCCATCGAGTGGAACAAGAGCCTGGCGGCCACCTACAAGCCAACTACATTCTCCTTGCCCGGCAAGAGGGACATCGACTACAAGACCAAGTGGATTGAGAAGGCCAAGTCCAAGAATTACGCTACTGGCGGCTCGACCAACGAGGAGTACACCTACGCCGACAAGATCAACCGCAATGCCTACATGAAGCTGGACGAGAACGGCTCCACCACCATCACGGATACGTCTTTCCAGGGAGTCGGCCACATCGGTCTCCTGAAGAAGGATGCCAGCAACAACAAAACCTGGAACGCCACCGACGTCTTCGAGGCGCAGGAGGATTACGTGGGCAACTTCCAGATCCACCAGAGGTTCGATGAGTACGGCAAGAATGCGGAGTACGAGAAGTCCGTCATCGGAACCGGCTACGTATCAGGAGATCAGAAAGTTGGCAAGGCCCAGAGGTCCTATGAATCAGGCACGGGCAACTACCAGAGCGATGAGCGGATCAGCACCGTGGTCAACTACATCGCCAAGGACATAAAGCTCCAACATGCACCGACCAACTACACCTACACTCCGACCTTCTCGGTTGCAAGCGACCTGAAATGGAGCGAAGGCATGTGGTCCAAGTCGCCGGTCACCCTGATCAGCGAGAAGTTCTCTTCAGTCGAGAGCCTGGAGAGAAATACGAAGGTCAGGGGCTTGAATGAGATGGACACTGAAGCCAAGGTGGTCGGCCAGGCTGATTTCAGGACGGTTTACAGGAGTCCAACGAATTTCGCCAAAAAATTGAACCCCGCCTATCATCTCAAGAATAATACCGATGAAGTCGACATAGATGAGCGCTATTCAGGAGAATTCTCCTTCAAGAGGATGACGCGATTTACTGGCGTTGCCAAGTACAACCGGCCTCATATCACGCTCACCAAAGACGCCAATGTGGATCTGAATGCCAACACCTTCGCCGACTACAGAATCACCATTGAGAACAACGGCGATCGCACTCTCGGGCCGGTATACGTGCTGGATACCTTCCCGCAAGGAACGGATTACGTCTACTCGTCCTTGCGGCCCTCGGAGCTGACGGATGGATATGCCAACTGGACGCTGCAAAGCCTCGGCATCGGAAGCCGGGTGGTCATCGACCTGAGGCTGAACATATCCCAGCCATCGGCAAACATCGTCAACAGGGTGCAGGCGGCAGGCATGTACAATGACGGATGGGTCACGGCAGGAAACTTCTCGGTCGTGCAGCTCGACTGGCTGACTTTCAACCCAACGCAGATCTCCGCCTCCAAGGTGGGCTGGGTCGATTCCAATGACTCGCAGGTGGTCTGGTATCGCCTGGATCTGCATAACCGCCAGAGATACAGCATGGTGGCCTTCCTGATGGACCAGTTGCCGGAAGGAATGACCTTCCTCAATTCGTCCCTGGAGCCGTCCGAGAACAACTCCAACCAGATGACCTGGACTGTTCTGAATCTCGCTCCCGGCGAGACCAAGAGCATCGTCTACCGGGTGAGGGCATTGAGCAAGGGCACCTTTGTTAACATGGCGCATATCGATACCTTCGCCGTGGACGGGCCGGATTCGGCATCTGCAGAAGTCGAGGCTCGCGTAGATCTCACCACAGGCAGAGTGGCAGGGCCGGCTAAATTCGACGGATGGACGCTGCCCGCCTGCTTCGGGCTGGACTGCACCCAGCAGAACTTCGGCTCCGATTGGATGGCCTGCTACACCTGCGGAGCGGGAGGCGAATCGAGAGTTTCAGTAGGGACGCCTTTATGCCTCTCCTGCCTGAATACGGGGGACGATCGCATTCCTTGAATGCCTGGTAGCGTTCCCTGGGCGGGAACACTGGCATAGTAACTGAACGAAAAAAACTAAAAGTGGCATGAAGAGAGAGACCTGATTTGGGCTCTCTCGCCGCTCTTTTTAATGGAATTTCTTAGATTGGAATGCTGGAATAATACTGGAATTATAGAATACGCTGCTACTGCAAATCAACTTCTCATTTAAGGACTCCTAAAAAAAAATCATCATTAAAACAATATCATTGAAACAAATCAAATCACAAACTGAACTTGCGGTACATCATGGCATAAAGCGGGCTTAATCCAAGCGTCCTTGCCAGCAGCGTCTGCTCGGACGAGCTTGGCTGATGTGCTTTGGCAGGCGGCAGAGGCTTTCCTTCTCTGGCATAAACAGCTCCGCCTCGCATCTTGGCGCAGGCGTAGCTCCCCGCCTCTCCGGCCACAAAGATCTCCCCGCCTCTCATCTCCGCGCCGGTGAAATCATCCGTATCTCCCAAGACAACGATCCTGCCGCCTCGCAGCAGAACGCCGGTGTTGCGGCCTGCATCTCCCGAAACCTCGATTCGGCCTGATGCCATGAGAATACCTGTGCTCATCCCCGCATCTCCATCCAGCCGGATGAATTTGTCCGCGGGATTTCTTGCGCCGAGGGTGTCCCGCAAAAGGCCGTCGCAAATAGAGAGCCCTCTTCCGTCTTTATCCTGCATATTAGGCTCGCTGACCGGCAAGCCCTTTTCCAGAGCTTCCGTCACGGAGATGAACTTCCTGTACCCGGACAGATCGCTGTCCTGCTCCAGCACGTTTCCCAGAGGCGGCTCGACCTTTCCGGAGACATAAATCGACCCGCGTAACATGCTGATGCCCATGTGGCTGCCGACATCGCCGTCCACAATGATCTTGCCGGTCTTTTCCAGCGGCCCGCCTTTTCCGCCCAGGCGCATCAGATCCACGCCGAGGCTGGAGGCCAGGCGACCGCCCGCGTCGCCTGAGATCTTTACCGT
>RPOO01000311.1 GCA_003857025.1 Methanothrix sp. | reverse complement strand
TCGAACCTGGCGGATGGTGCCGTCCTCTTTGACCATGACCTGTGGCGGAAAATGAGGCGAATATATCTCGATGATCTTCTCGGCATGCAGCTCTTCCACCATGTGATCGGCCACCAGCTTTCCCACGTGACCGACGCCGGGCAGCCCTTCTATCAGGATGGGATCTTTGAGTGTCACTTCTTTTATGCGGTGAACAAGAGTCTCCAACATTTAGCCTCCTTGGGTCAGCGCTCTCCTGTACTTTCCATAAGGATCGTCGGGAGAAAACTTGGCCGGCTTGGTAGGATTGGCAGTGCCGCCGCAAACTGGGCAGATATCCTTTAAGGTGTAGCGACCGCAGGCCCTACACCTCAGGATCTTGGCTCTCATGCCTCTCTTAGGAAAGTGCCTTCTCCGCCGTGCTGCTCGATATACTTCACCACGGCTTGAGCGGACTTTTTCAAAACAGACTCAGCATGTTTGTAGTCGGGCGCGGTAACGTGTATGCGGTAGCGCGGCGCGCCGATGTAGGTGATGGAAAGACTGGCGTCCTTATCTTTGGAGCGCTTGGCCTGCTTGAGGGCTTTGCGGATAACCTCCACGCCATCTGGGGCGGGTGAAGTGATGTCCACGTAGCCGCTGATGTCAACGGAGGGGATCTTGACGTTGTCCCGGGAGATGTTCTCCAGGATCTGCACGTCTTCCTCTGGCAGTCCGGCATCCTTCAGGGCCTCTGCGCCGCTGATTGCCGCCTCTTCCATGGCCAGGTAGAGGCTATCGTAAGCCACTACCAGGGCATCGGCCACGCGTTTGACATCCTCGGGCCGGTCCTTGTAGGCCATCTCCAACCATTTCCAAGCCTTCTGGTCCGCCTTCCACTCCTGGATCTTCTCGCGGCGCTGATGCTCATTCACATCTTTGAGCGAGAGATCTATGTGGTGACGAGATACATCCACATTAATGTCTTTGCAGACTATCTTCTTGCCTTCTCGGACGTGGTCGCGAATGTACTTTATCCAGCCGCTGGCGACCTCTGAGATGTGAATCAAGCCTTGCTTGCCGGAGTACTCGTCCAATGAGACAAAGGCTCCGAAGTCCACCACCTGAGTTACGGTGCAGACCACTAGGGATCCGGGCTCTGGCCAGCCCTCACGTTCCATCAATGATCACTCTAGCACTTCTACAAGCTGGGTCTTGATCTCAGCCTTGCCGCCTGTTGGCTCTGCAAGCGTGCGCCCGCAGACCAGGCACTTAACGACCGTGGAAGCGTGGGCGAAGATCACTTGCTCGTTCTCGCAGTCGTTGCACTTTACCTTGACGAACTTGGATGACAGATTTATCCCTCCACCAGATCGAACTTGCCCGCCCTGAAACCGGCGCGGTTATGAGCCTTCTTGCAGGTGTTGCAGCGGTATCTGAGGTTCAATCTCTTGACTGGCTTGTCTCCGCCGGGAACCTTGGAGAACTTGCCCTGATTTCCAATTCCATTGGCTCTGAGCTTCTGCCTGGCAATGTGTGTCAAGGAGGAAGCACGGCCCTTTCTCACTCGCTCCACCGTTTGGGGGGTGTGCTTCTTGCAGAATGGGCAGTAAGCGTTAAGCTTTTTTGGCATCTTCACTTTGCATCATCTCTCTAGTCTAACTCTAACTTCAATTGCTAAATTTTTGTTGCGCAGATTTCTGGCGTGAACGGCCGGGAGCACGGCCACATCGTCCTTGGAGAGGAGATAATTCCTCCCGTTTACTCCCACAAACATTGGAACACTATCCAGTAACCTAACAACTTCGTAGTCCCGAGATATATCTTTCTTGCCCGTTAAAGGCCTTTCGGTTTGAGTCACATGGGCAAGGATTGCCTCTCGACCGCCGACAAAGGCGGACGACATCTGCCGGTAGATCTCTTCTTCCTCCTCGGTCATGCCCAAAAATGCATCCTCTCGGGAGGCGGACCGGGAGTTGCGCTGTGCCCTGCGCACGAGCTTTTTCACCCTCTGGTCGATGAGCTTATTCAAGCTGTTCTTCTCGCTCTTGAGGGTGTCTTGCAGAATTTGAGCCTCTACGCTGAACGGGTCTTCCAAGCTTGCCAGCTCCTTGCCCAGATTTGCCAGATAGGTCCCGACCTGCTGGTAAAAGTTCTTATCCAGGTGCTGAAGCTCTGCGCTCTTCCGCTCCTCTCGAAGCGCATTGGCCAGATCCACTTTGCTCTCCTGCTGCCTTTAACGCGGACTAATATTCAGAGATCAAATACTATATAGATTTATCATCGGTTTATCGTCGGCTCGGTATCTTCCCGGCATGTGTTTAGAGCTTTGCTCGCGCCTCGGCCACGCCTCTCGCCATGAGAAATACCGCTGCGCACATGGGCACCTCGGTGGGGCCCTCCGTCAGATGGTAGCTCTCACCGCGAATCTCGGTGTTGAAGGGCTTGAGGATCTGCAGAGGAACCGGATCGTCGCCAAAGACCACCGCATCCTGAAGCGGATCGAATTCTTCCAGGCTTTGCAGCGACAGCGGCGTCACCCGGAACCCCGAGCCCCCGTGCAGGCTGCCAGGGCAGCGTATCAATCGGCGCACGTCGGCGGTGACGGGCTCGTCGGTCTCGCCTCCCAAAACCTGAACAAACTCGTTTGCTAGATAATTATCGATAACGTATTTCCAAATTCCTTGAATACCATTCAGTGTATCTAGGTTACCGGAGCGTATGTCGTCTAAAACTTGATCGCTTTTTATGCGTTCATAAAAGTCGATAGCGCGAACTTTTCCGATGCTTTTTATCTCCGTTAGCTTCATCACAGCGCTCTTTTCATCCATGTCGCGAATATCTTCAGCAAATTTGACTATAGCATCATTGAATCTGTTTCCCCATCCAGGTGAGTTCTTAGGACGACATCTAAGTGCACGAACCTTGTCATCACCAACATCGCCGGACAAGACTACTTTGTATCTCAATCTCTCGATGTCAAGTCCCCTCCCTGTCAGGTAGTCCACTACTTCTCGCCGCTCGTCGCTTCCTAGCCTCATGATCCTTGGATCGCGAACGTGGATGTGATAGCCCCGCCCGCCGGAGAAGACCACGCTCATCTTGCTCTCGGCAAATCCGAAGTCCGACAATAGAAAGGTCAGGAG
>RPOO01000310.1 GCA_003857025.1 Methanothrix sp. | reverse complement strand
CTGAGCTGGAGATGAGTAAATCCCTGGTCCGGCAGTACGTCGAGATTATCAATGATCTAGCTGAGATGAAGAAGGGATAGAAAAGATGATATTCAAGAAAATCGGTAACATGGAGAATGTAGATGTCATTTGCCACTATTTTTGCATAATTTTAAAATTGTAAGACCAGTTCTGAATTCAAAATCCTTGATTTCTCAATTCTCTCCTATTCTCGTTAAAAAAATCTATGTTTCTTGGAGATAATCTCGGAAATCCATGCTCAAAAAATATAAAAAAATTAGCGAACGCAAGCCCAACTATTTCCCCGGACACGCTCCATCGATCCACGCTCCGCAGAGCGGCTCTCCCACATTCTCGGCTGGATCGTCGCAATGAGTGACATATCCGCACCAGCGGTGGATCTTCTTGGCGGAACCGGGAACGATCTGCTCCTGGCACCAGAGCTTGAGGCCGCAACCTTCCGACAGGGAAAGCTGCTTTAAGATCTCCTCCTGGGATGCGCTCGCGGACAGCAGTTCCTTCAGTCTCTTCTCAGTCTCTTCAAGGGTCATGATTAATGGATATGCTTTGCATTTATTTAAGATCCTCGGAGGAGAAGAATAATTCTGCAGAGCGGATAAAATCCCGGTCTAAAATAGATACGGGGAGCTTTTCAAGCACTGACTTCAACCTTCTTCATGCACATGAGCGCAACCACTGCCAGCGCCGCTGCCGCCGCCCCGAATAGGAACGTCGCCTCTGCCCCCATCCAAGCCCACAGTTCCCCGGCCACAAGGCTGGATGCGATGGCAGCCACGCCCACGGCGCTGTAGTAAAGCCCAAGCGAAGTGCTCCTCACGCTCGCATGGCTCAGGTCGGAGACAAAAGCGCTCTGCGAGCCGTCCACCAGGGCATAGACCAGGCCGTAAAGCGCGAAGAGCACAATCAAGCCCGCCAGATTGGAAACGAAAGCAAACCCCAGCGCCATCAGGGCGAAGAGGGCATAGCCCAAAGCCAGGACATTTCGCCGCCCGATCCTGTCCGACCAGATGCCGATGGGCATGGACAGAGCAGCGTACACGAAATTGAATAAGACATAGAGCAGCAGAGGCGCGGCTACGGCTTCTGCGCCGCCAAAGAGTTGCTGAGCACGCAATATGAAGAACATGTAACTGAAGTTTCCCAGGGCGAAGAGGCAGGCAACGACGAGAAATTTGCGCAGATCCGGGGAGAGGTCAGAGGAACTGAGCCGAAGCAGGCCGTTTGGTGCGCTCGCGCTCTCCTTCACTTTGTAGAAGGGAATCAGAGCCGCCACTGCCAGCACTGCGGCGACGAGAAAGATGGTGCGATAGTCCATGCCGCCCTTCCAGAGGCCATAGGCCAGAATGGAACCGATGACGGCTCCAGTCGAATCCATAGCCCGGTGCAGACCGAAGCCCCTGCCACGATTTGCCTTGTCCGCAGACTCCGAGATGAGGGCATCCCTCGGCGCGGAGCGCACGCCTTTGCCGCAGCGCTCCGCAGCCTTCAGCACAAAGACCTGCTGCCATGTGGCTGCAACGGGCAGGAAAAGCTTGCTGGCGGCAGAGAGGGCGTAGCCTGCCACTACCAGTGGCTTTCTCTTTCCCCAGCGGTCCGACCAGTAGCCGACGAAGACCTGGAGGATGCTGGGAAGGCCGTCGCTTATGCCGCCGATGAGGCCCACCGCCACCGCCCCTCCGCCCAAAGATGTGATGAAGAGCGGCAGAATGGGCTGAATGATCTCGCTACTGATGTCGTTTAGCAGACTGACGAAGCCCAAAAGCAATATATTTTTTCCGGGCTTGGGGTCGGTCATGGTATGATCAAGGGCTCCTTTCTTTGGGTGTCATTGGCCGATGGTATTCGTTTTCTTTTCGATTTTGTTCCTCAATTTGTATCTCTGTGCACATCCAAATTCGTGCTCCAATTCGTATCTCAGTTAATATCTAATTTGTCCATAATCCTTAAGTCCTGTAACGGTGAGTGTTCAACGGGGAATTTCAGTATGGGGAACAGTCTAATTCTAATTATCACCAAATGGTCAATGCTCGCCATGCTCCTGGCAGGATTTTTTTCAATTCCTGGCATGGGCAACGAGAACAACTACGATTGGATGGGGACGCCGGTCCTCAGCAGCGGCCAGTCGAGCCTGAAGGGTGCGGACTATCTCGATCCATACCTGGCAGGCCGACCGGAATGGGACCCTTACGGTGCCGGATCATCGCCTCTGCTGGGGAGGCCGGAGTGGGATCCCTACGGTGCCACCTCGGTCGGCGGCTATGGAACCCTCTATTTGCAGCTTGAGCCCGCCGACCCCGCACGCGAGGGACTGTCCGTGCGAGGCCGCTCCAGCCTCTCCAATCAGCTTTACTTGCAGAGGGGCTCTGAGCTTGTGACCGAGGGCGGTGCGCTTCTGGGAGAGCCTTATGTTCTCTGGGCGCGCGTTGCCGGCAAGGGCAGATTGCAGCTCTATGACTACAGCCACATGATCTTAAACCAGGGGTACGTAACGCCGGGATGGTACAGAATTACCGGAGGGTATGCGGATTATGTCGGCCCGCACCTCTATCGCTTTTTGTCGGCTGGTTTTCCCAGCAACAACATCACCATCCTCGTCAACTCGGGCGGCTATCCCACATCCCTCAGCCTGACCGGCAGAGTGGTGGACCAGAGCGGTCTCGGCATTCCGGGCGCAAGGGTGATCGTCTCAAATAACGACGGTGGAACATTTACCACTACCTCGGGAGCATCGGGATACTATGCACTGGATGTGGCCACGGGACTGTATCTCGTGAATGCTGAGCTGCCGGGATATGTCTTCACGCCCGCTACTGTGCAGGTCTGGTCGGGAATGGTTTCTGCGGCAAGGCCGATAGTTGGCCACGGCATATCTGCAGCGTCGTCTGCTTCTCCTTTATCTCAAGCATGAATCCCCATTCTTGAGAAAGATATTTTTTAGCGCGTGTATAAACTCGTTAGAAACAGGTCATTAAAAATAGGTCCTTCAAACCCACATTCCGCACTTTCAGTTCATCCCGTAATAATTTTTGCATTCCTTCCCAAGCAGTGCAAGAATTTTGACCTGAGTGTTATTCAGATTCACGCTTACCTTGACGACTTTTCCATCTT
>RPOO01000309.1 GCA_003857025.1 Methanothrix sp. | reverse complement strand
GGTTTTATAGCCTGGCGACGATCAAGATGGCAAGAGTGCGGCGAGATCAACTCCTCTTGCCTGCAAAAGAGTTTTGTAATGGCATGTCAAATGGTAGCACATGAAAGAGAAGTGGCTCATGGCTCAGGGGTCGTGGGAGGAGATCAAGCCCAGGATCACCACTGCGCTGGAATCCGGCTTCGATTGCGTCCTCGTGGATAAGGAGAACATCGACCGCGTGCGGGAGCTGGGCGGGATCAAAGTTGCGTCTTTCGGCTCGGAGAGGGGCGCGGAGGATATTCTGGTTATCGGCAAGGGCGGCGAAGGCGACGGGTCCATCGCTTTGCCCAAAAACCAAAACGGCTCTCTTGACAATGCTCTGGCCAAGAGCGTATCCGGCGCGAAGGCGGGCTATGTGGTCATAGTCAACAAGAGGTACGAAGAGTTCGCGGTGGAGCTGGGCAGGAGCGTGGACTATCTCCTGGTCATCGGCACGGACTGGAAGGTTATTCCACTGGAAAACATGATTGCCGGACTACAGGGAGTTAAGGTCAAGATCATCAGCGGCGTCAAGACGGCTGAAGAGGCAACGCTCGCCCTGGCGACGCTGGAGACCGGCTCGGACGGCGTGCTGCTGGACACAACCGACATCTCGGAGATCAAGCGCGTTCAAAAAGCGGTCGAGCAGTCGGAACAGGAGCGACTGGAGCTTATTCCCGGAAAGGTCACCCTCGTCAAGAGCGTGGGAATGGGCGACCGGGTCTGCGTGGATACAGCCAACATGATGGCAGTCGGCGAGGGCATGCTCATCGGCTCCCAGGCCAAGGGATTCTTCCTGGTGCACAGCGAATCCGAAGACAGCCCCTACGTCGCAGCTCGCCCCTTCCGGGTGAACGCCGGAGCGGTCCATGCCTACATTCGAGTGGGTGAGAAGACGCGCTACCTATCCGAGCTGAAGTCCGGTGATGAAGTTACCATCGTGAGCAAGGAGGGCGAGGCCCGGCCCGCAGTCGTCGGTCGCGCCAAGATCGAGAAGAGGCCCATGATCCTCATCGAGGCGGAAGCCGAAGGCGTGAGGATAAGCACTCTCCTGCAGAATGCCGAGACCATCAAGCTGGTCAGCGCGCAAGGAAAGCCGGTTGCTGTGACTGAATTGAAGGCTGGCGACGAGGTCCTGGTGCATCTGGAAGAGAGCGCTCGCCATTTCGGCATGAAGATCGAGGAGAGCATTGTAGAGAAGTGACAATTGTTGATTGTTGTGAAATGAGACGGTATCTATGATCCTCAAGCCGCGCGTTGTGGCAGTGCTGGGACGGGACGCCGCCAAAGACGTCCGGGCCGCGAAGGATGCAGACATGATCGAAGTTAGATTGGATCTAGTCTCCGGCGATCCATTGCGGGCCGCAAAAGCAGTGAGATCCGCCACCAAGCAGCCAATAATCGCTACCAACCGCCTGCAAGCCGAGGGTGGGAAATTTTGCGGCAGCGAAGAGGAGAGAATCGAGATCCTGCTGAAAGCCAGCGACTATGCCGATTACGCCGACATCGAGCTGAGGGCGGAAGGCAGAGATGAATTTCTCCGAAGGGTCAAGAGGCCGGTGATAGTCTCCTATCACGACTTCACCCACATGCCCGAACGAAAAGAACTGATCGCGATCATGGAAGATATGCACGACTGCAAAGCCGCCATCGCCAAGATCGCGGTCACCCCTGCGGCTTTGAGGGATAATCTCCTGGTCCTCGATCTACTGTTGAATGCAAAGATGCCGCTATGCATGATCGCAATGGGGCCGCTCGGCAAGCATATGCGGGCCGTGGCTCCCATTTACGGCTCCGTCCTAACCTACGGCTACATCACAAAGCCCGCAGCACCGGGACAGATGAGCGTAGCCGATCTGAAGGCCGCGCATAGATTGCTTGACCCGGATGCGAAAGCCGTCTGAGCACTTTGGCCCCCCAAAAAAGCGCAAACGGCATGTGGCATGTCATCAATGCATAAAACAATGATCGGTGGCCTGCGAATAGAAATCGTTTGCATCTGCCCCATTCAAAAGCTCGTGCATTATTCGAAGATCGAGGCAAATTTGCGAAGAACCAAAATCTTTATATTCGATAATTGACTAAGAAAATAACGTCTAAAGTCGAATACTTTGGACACTTTAGAACATAAGATAAGTTACCCCGAATATCTGGAGGTTAAATTGCACAGATTCGAAGAGGATTTGATGCCCGAAGACGGCTTTGGTATTAACACGGATTTAGCATATGGAATTTGGGATCTCCCTCGCGGACCGGAACCTGGGCCAGAGATGCCAAAGAAGAAAAGACTGCCGATTTCTTGAAAAAGACCTCTGCCTGGGCCACAAAACTGCCCAGGCACCACATTAGTTGGGACAAATTCGATAATCTGCTTTTATCCCCGTTTTCCATCACAGTCTCTTTCCCCGTTTCTCTCCGTATCTCTTTCCCGTTTTCCATCCATGTTTTCCATCCGTTATTAATAATATTCAATCCATTTTGTTCGATCAAATTTAATGGCAGCCATATTTCTCACCAAAATTATCATAATTATATTCTGAGTATTCATAATGCCTCAATAGGTTTCTCGCATTCATGCACTTGATACTTAATGCAAATTGTATAATAATATTTATTTAACATTCATGATCTATTATTAATGCGGATATCATGCTGAGTGGAATTTCGGCAAAATGGCTATTTGGGTTATATCAATATTGGCCTTCTCTGCATTGCATTTAACGAAACGATAGTGGTAGCCCAAGACGGAAAAATCTCGAATCTCGAAGAGTCGGATGTTAAATCTCTCACATTGAAGAACGCAAAGATATCAGGCGACAGCGAGGGAATATTTAAGTATTAGTTGTCAGGTAAGTTGGTCACAAATGATGGTCGTATCGCCCCGATACAGAGATAAATATAACGAGGAGGAAATGAGATGGCGTTTTACACGTTGGGCCTCACTTTTAATCTTGTGATTGTCCTTACAGTTATTGTATTGGGCATTTGGGCATATGGTATATATTTCAACTTTAAGAAATGGGGTCTCGGATCCACCGGCTACCACGATCAGCTGCGTAATAGCTTCTGGCTCTTCCTTGCCACCTGGATTCATGAGGCATTTAAGGACGGCGTATGG
>RPOO01000308.1 GCA_003857025.1 Methanothrix sp. | reverse complement strand
GCTCATGCCGGTTAGGTCCATCTGCCTAATTGCCGCCTTTATACATTGGTCTATTTCAGCCCAGATGTACTAGGGTATTTTAAAAAAATGGATAATGCAGCTAAAATGAGTGCTGCAACTCGATTCATTCCTCTTTATGCATTGAGCCCGTGAGTGCCTTCAATACTGAGACAATCAGGAGCACAATCAATGCCACCTTGGCCAGTCTCCATGTGATCTTCAACGGAAACTTGGCCAGGCACATCATCATGCCAAGCATATTCCAGAACATATCTCAACCCCACCACTATTTTATAGATCTCAAAACCATTGATTAGAGATCCCAATTACTCATTTAGGCGTTATTGTGATTTATTTTTTGTGGTAGTTTTGAAAAAAAAGATCCGTCTATCCCATCGCTCGCAGGTCCGCCAGGGCGCTCTCTGCCTTCTCGCGCCTCTTTGCCGCGCGTTCTTTGCCCTCAGAAATCTGCTTGAACCTCTCCGCGACCATGCGCCTGCCTTCTGCCGGGGCCGGGCCGCCGATATTGGCTCGAAGAGCTACATTGCTTTTCGGGTCCAGTGCCTTCTCTAGCATTTCCGCACTAAAGCCGCGCTCGCTGGCCTTGAAGCCTGCAATCTCCAAGGCAATTTCATCAAGCTCGGCCATGCTCGGCCTCCCGCCCGAGGCCGCGATCCTGCCCACGATGCGGTGCGCAGTGCGAAAAGGCATTCCAGTGATTCGCACCAGGGAATCGGCAACCTCCGTGGCCGTGGAGAAGCCCGCGCCGGAGCTGTCCTGCATCCGCTCCAAATTGAACTTGAGAGAAGCCATGCAGCCATTCAGGATGCGCAGAGTGCTTCGGCCCCAGTCAAGGCCCCGCCACAGGTGCGGCGTGACCTCCTGAAGGTCGCGGTTGTAGCTGAGAGGAAGCCCTTTGCAGATGGTCAGGGCGGAGACGAGGCTGCCCACAACCGATCCCGCTTTGCCGCGGGCCAGCTCAGCCGTGTCCGGGTTCTTCTTCTGGGGCATGATGGAGCTGGTGGAGGCGAAGAGGTTGTCTAGTTCCACATAGCCGAACTCCGACGTGGACCACATGATCAGCTCTTCCGCCAGGCGGCTCAAGTTGACCATGCAAATGGAGAGATCGGCCAAGACTTCCAGGATGAAATCGCGAGTGGAGACTGCATCCATGCTGTTTTCGACCAGGCCGTCGAAGCCCAATAGCTCGCAGGTGCGATGCCGGTCGATCACAAAACCCGTGGAAGCGAATGCGGCAGCGCCAAGAGGACTGAGGTTGACCCGCCGGTAAGCGTCTTCTGTTCTGGAAAAGTCCCGCAGCACGGCATCGGCATGGGCGAGCAGGTGATGGGCCAGCGTGGTAGGCTGAGCGTGCTGGGTGTGGGTGAAGCCGGGGATGACGGTGTCCGTGTGCTTCTCCGCCAGAGTAACAAGGGTTTGGACGAGCGATAGCTGCTCGTCCATCAGGAAAAGCATCTCTGAGCGCATGGCCAGGCGAATGCAGGTGGCCACCTCGTCGTTCCGGGACCGTCCGGTGTGCATCCTGCCGCCTTCCGGTCCAGCGCGGGAAAGAACGAATGCTTCGATTGCTTCATGCACGTCCTCGCCAGCACCAAGGTCCGCATCCGTGAGATCGTCCAGGGCGGCGATTATCCGAGAAGATACCTCGCCGGATACGTGGCCCTGCTCTCTGAGCATTATGAGGTGGGCGCGGTCTACCAGCAGATCCGCCTCGAAGATTCTCGCATCTGCAGCGCGGGAGGAGAGATAATCGAGGACGTCCTCGGAGATCTCGCCAAGTCTCTGATCACGAAACATGTCAAATCGTCCCATCCCAATACAAAAAGCGCTATTTGCAGTTAAGTTGTGTAATCGGCATTAATGTTCACGTACTCGCGCGTCAGGTCGCAGCCGAAACTGCGCGCCTTGGCGTCGCCAAGACCAAGATCGATCTTAACGAAAATCGTGTCGCATTTCATGATCTCTTTGGCTTTATCCAGGACACCGTCCACGATCCTGCCTCTTTTCACCAGAGACACTTCCAGGCCGTCCATTCCTTCCAGACCTAGAGAGATCTTTTCCGGGTCCATAGCCGCGCCTGAGTAGCCCACAGCGCAGATGATCCTGCCCCAGTTGGGATCGGCACCAAAAACCGCGGTCTTGACCAGGCTGCTGTTTGCAACGGCTTTGGCGGCAAGCCTGGCGTCCTGCTCGGTCTTCGCGCCGATGACAACCGTCTCGAAGTACTTGCTGGCGCCTTCGCCGTCTCTGGCCATCTTGCGGGCCAGCTCGATGCAGACGTATCGCAATGCCTCATAAAAGTCGTCGACCTTGCACTTCACTTTTCCCGTGGAGGTGAGGAGGACGGTGTCGTTGGTGCTCATGTCCCCGTCCACGGTAAGCATGTTGAAGCTGTCCTTGACGGCGTCCTTCAGGCATTCCTTCAAGAGGATAGCGGTCAGGTCGGCGTCGGTGTAAAGGAAACAGAGCATAGTGGCGACATTCGGCTCGATCATGCCCGCGCCCTTGACGATCCCGCCCACGTGGATGCCTTTGTGCTCGACGGCGATCTCCTTGAGGCGAGTGTCCGTGGTCATGACGGCCTTGGCGGCTTCGGCGCTGGCATCAGGGTCGCATCTCAGCCTCGTCTTGGCCTCGTCGAAAAGCCGGCCAATGAGGGCCATGTCCATGTACCTGCCGATGACGCCTGTGGATGCTACTGCGACCTTCTTTTGGTCCGTGCCCAGGAACCCGGCCATCAACCCTGTCATCTTCCGGGCGTCCTCCAAGCCGCGCGGCCCGGTGTAGGCATTGGCGCAGCCGCTGTTGGCGATAACACCGTCCAGATGGCCAAACGCTTGCAGGTGCTCGGCTGTGACGTCCAGCGGGGCCGCTCGAACCTTGTTAGTGGTAAACATGCCCGCGGCGGGCCCGGAGGCTGCGATCAGGGCCACACCATATTTGCCCTGGCGAACTCCGGCGGCCCGCACTCCGGGAACGGCACAGATGCCGCCCTCAATCGTCTGCATGTTGCATCCCGAGGCCCGAGATGATGTCGCCTCTGGTCACAATGCCCACCAGGCGACCGTCCTCGACCACCGGCAAGCGGTTGATGCGGTGGCGGGTCATGATGCTCGCT
>RPOO01000307.1 GCA_003857025.1 Methanothrix sp. | reverse complement strand
CGGCAGATCCGTCGAGGACCTGACTGGTGTATTCTCTATCGAGAAGTTCATCCAGCTCTGGGGCAACTCCACATGCGGCGCAATCAGCGTTGATTGGCTGCCCTGCGTGTAAATTAACCAAAATATTTATATCAAATAGGTGCTCCATATTATAATGGAGCTATCTCACCTTTTTTGGTGAGAAGGGATCTATAGTTTGTTATATCATCATCGGGGGTGAATGTAACATGAAGGGAGTAGTAGCAGCGATAATATTAGCGATTGCCCTTACAGGGTTATGTGGAACCGTCATGGCGAATCCGCCAATTGTTCCACCTGTACAGTATGAACAATTTTGTGAAAATCATAAGATCTCCGGAACCGGAGTAGTTGATGTCAGCACATCCATAATTGATAAAAAGATTGCACTGGAATACTACAACACCATGAATGGTGACGGCGACCTTGAACTCGATCAAGAGACCGCCTATTCCCAAAATGCCGACAAACTGAAGAGAAATGTTTCCTCAGTCAACGGCGGAAACAAGTCCGGCTTAAATCTCATCCAGACGACGAAGATGACCTATTCCGGCATAACGCCCTTGACGGGCGGAAAGCTCCTCAATTCCAAGGCCTTCTACGGAGGCATCGGGGCAAATGTGCAGGAGCTGTATTCGGTAAATGAAATGGAACAGGATGAGACGGCATTCTTCTCGTCAACAACGCCTTACCAGCCGGCAAACGGCATCAAGCCGGAAGATCTGCCATCCTTGCTCAAGAATGCAGGCAGAGACACGGAAAAGGTCGAAGGACTGATGACAGCCAGCAACGATATCTACATTCCAACTCATTTGATCGGCCTTGAGACCAAGAACACATTCAACGGTACTTGGGGCACGGATGCAACCTGGCATAAGATATTCTACAAGGACATAAAGGCTCACGAGATGTTCACAGGAACATTCGAGGCCGACAAGACCATCAAGTTCCATGAGAATCCGGTGCCTGAGAGAATCCCAGCACCATGCGAAGGCATCGACTGCTAGGCTGATATAGCCAAGCAGCTATTCTTTTTTTTTAATATTTAGTGGGGGTAGCAATGAAAAAACTGATGTTGATTACTATGACTTTGATGATACTCCAAGCCTCGGCAACCGTTGAGGACTCAGGAGTTGCATCAAGCGATGTATCGGCCAACAGCTGGAATAATCCTTCGACACCATCTTTGCCGACATATCTGCCAAGTCCCTGCCCAAATCCGACCGGTTCGCTTTATGTAACAATTGGGCTTACGGGACCGGAAGGTGAACAGGATAAATCATACACCAGCCAGGGAAAAGCCATCGATTTCATCGTCAGCGTGAAAAACGACGGCTCCACCGATGTAGAGGCAAGCGTCTCCATTAAGCCCAAGGACTGTTCTCTCGATTGGTTTGGCTGGACGAGCACTACTATGCAAATACCTGCCGGAGCCTCACGCTCTCAGACACTGCAAATTCAACCGGATGTAAATGCTGTGGCGGGATCATACCGATTCGGTGTAGAAGCCTCGGCCAAATGTCGCCGCGCCGATTCAAAGGATGCCACATTCAATGTTCAGGCACTGGATTATGCCTCGGAGACGGCTGTCAGCGGAACCGGCCAGTTCCAGATAAACAAAGATGTCCGATCTATGAACTCCGGGATCAAATCAACCAAGAATGTGCTATTCAGCGGCAGCGTTGATGCCTTGGTTAAAAACGAGTACCTGATAGACCAGGCCAAGGGAAAGAACGCGAATTTCCTGGAAAAAGATGCAGTTGACAATTACAATTCAGTAAATGTGGGCGACGCGCTGATAGGCACTGAGAGCTTCAAGAGCTCAGCGATCTTTGGCGGAGTGGGCGCAAGAGTTCAAGAGAGCTATGATGTGCAGCAGATGGAGTTCAAGAACCAGGACTTTACCCTGCATCAGACCGGATCTCTCAAAAAGATGGCGGAGTTCAAGACCGCAGACAACTTCACAGGATACTACCTCATCGACGCCAAGCAGAGCATACCGGGCCAAAAGAACCTGAAAGAGCACGAAGAATACATAGGGTCATTCGAGATAAATAGGAGAATACTCTTCCGGGACGGCACGACCGCAAAGACACCCTGCGCGGGAATAGATTGCTTCAGCCAGCCCAGCATACCAACCCCGAGCAGTCCCTCTTTCTCAAGCCCGTGTCTCAGCAGCTCATGCAACGACTTCACCAGCAAATTGAATGCGCTCGCAAGTTCAACGTGAGCGCCGGTAACTTTTTTTTAAAGCTTTCGGGCTCTAGGATTGGAGCATCTATCAACATTCAGCTAAATAATTTGGAAATGATTCGTATTTTTAAAAAAAAATTGCTGCCAAAACCTTGAAATAGACACCTGAGAACTTGAAGACGGGTGCTAGGGTATCCGGGAGAGGTTTGGCCTGGCCATAAATGAAATAGTAGCCCTTTGCCCGCTGAAACACGGCTATAGCATGGGGCGTTTGAAGAGACTGATTCCAGGCCAAAAGAAGACGGAGGTAGTGTGGATTGAAGAGAAAACTGATCATTCTGGCGATTTTCATCGTGGCAACAATCGGCATGGTCTGTGCTGCGAACTACATGTACGAGAAATCGTCTGTTAAAGGAGTGGGGTACAGAAACCTGGAAATGGTCATCTCCACTGAGAGCGGCTTTAATGGAGTGAAGCTGGTGGAGAAACAATCCGGTTCCGGAAACGTGATTACATCGAGGATCGAGCTTGAGGCGGAGAGACAGCCCCAAGACCTGTCATGTGCTTGGCCGACGGGTACCTATCCGATGGACTACATCAACTTCACGTCGGAGCAAGAATTGGAATACATGCCCGTATCCTACCAGACCGGCACCTACGACCAGAAATGGGTGGACAAGCTCTGCGTGCAAAACTACAAGATAGGAGCTGTTCTTACTGAGATGTACACCCATGCCGAGCACCTGCAGAAGACCACTGAGGTTAAGACCAGAGGATATAACAACGTTGCACCAACCGCCTGCTGCACTGGTGTCTTGGAGGCCAATATCAACAGCAATGTAATTGGCGTCGCCCACATAGGGTGGATCTCTCGCGACCCAAGCGCGGACAACCAACTGAAAGGCCGCCATGCCGAGTATGGCAGATCTGTCGAGGACCTG
>RPOO01000306.1 GCA_003857025.1 Methanothrix sp. | reverse complement strand
GGCGATCGAGAGAAGTGCATCGAGGTGGGCATGGATGATTACATCAGCAAGCCCATAAAGGCGAGTGAATTGGCCGAGGTACTGAGGAAATATCAGACCATAGAAATCCCGTAATTTGTTTTTTAAAGTGTGATTTGAGGCTATTCTGCTTGAGCGGATTGGGAATGATCCACCAGCAATATGATAACTCGCCTGGCTCTTGCGCAGGAGAGACAATTCGGACTTTACGTATCAGGGGCCATTGAAGAGACGACCAGCTCATGAGAATGCCTCCAGCGTGGTCTGATCCTTCTGCGTCTTCGGAAGCGCCTTGGCGACTATCCGCGGCGCGGCCCTCGGCCCGCTATCGAAATAGAACACCCGGTCGGCATTCTTCATAAGATCCTCCAGGAATGGATCAAACGCAGGCGAATAGAGCAGCACCGCCGCGTCCTTTGAGGCATCCCCCAGGGCATGAGAGATGTAGTCGACCATTTCGGCTGCGTCACCTATACAGCATGGGATCATGCTCGACGATGATGAGCGAATGATGGGCCTCCTCCAGGATGGTCATGAGCTGGAAGACCGTGAAGCCTCTCCTGACCTCCAGCTCCGTTAGCCTGCGATCCAGCTTGCTCAGAACGCCCGAATAGTTGCCGGAGACAAAAAGCACTTTATACCGCTGCAGATTCAGATTCTTATTCAAGGCCTGGATGAGCAGCTCCCTTGGTGCCACCAGGACATTGAAGGATCTGGACCTGAGGGTTATCGTGGGATACAGTTCGAAATCCATATGGCCGTCTAGGGCTTCTGAGGATATGAGGCCGAGGAGTGCGCGGGGCGAAAGTATTTTATCTCCGCCAAAGAGGTATTAGTGACTGAGTACAAGAGGTGTTCTGTGATGTGTGATAACCAAGCGACGAGCGCGCAAGACTCCAAGGGAGAACAGCCAACCGCGGAAGCCATAGCGCGCCGCGGCTTGACAGAATTACCTCTTAATGAAGATAGAGCCATTACTAGGGGCCTTATGATACTTTCTGAGAAGACGCTGGCCCGTGTTTTCGAAAATGAACCGGATATCTATACGGTCGAAGATCTCAAGGTGCGGTTCAGATAGACCATGCCCGAAGAGCCGCTAGAAGTACCCAAAGGAAGCATTGTTTTAGTTGATTTTCCCTTTACAGATCTATTCGGAGCAAAGCTGAGGCCCGCGCTGGTTCTATACGAAGGATACTTGGATGTAACGGCAGCAGCCATAACCAGCGAGATCCCTCAAAAATTATTGCCGACAGATTTGTTGATTTTTCAACGGACGCCTTCCTTTGAAGGCACCGGATTGAAAGAAGATTCAATCATCTTAATAGATAAAATAGCCACAATAGAAAAGACGTTTATCAAGGGCATACTCGGAGAGGCCAACGCCGATCTTAGGCGAAGGGTCAATACAAAAATAGCCCAATTCTTGATGTTCGATGACGGCCCTGCAAATGGGCTGTGATTTGCCTTAACTAAGAGAAGTTCCATGACATTATTCAAACCATCTGAGAAAATGTCATAGAACCGATTCCAGGCCCAAAACCGATATGCTAAGATAATATACCGTCAAGATATCATTGCTCCAAAAAGAGCAACCTATGGAGCCATGAAGATTCGTCCGGTTTATTCTTCTAGCAGAGCATCTTGAACATATCTTCACCCTGAAAGATTCCTCAACTTTGGGCAACGCCTGCGACTTCGAGGATGGTCTTGGGCTTGTTCTTCTCTGGAGATTTCCGGAAATATCACTGTCGCTTCTTTAAGACTTGCCAATGCCTCTTTATCGTTCTACCTTGGATTGCATTCTCCGTTACCGTTCATTCGGCAACCAGCTCGCGGATTCGAAAGCCTATGTCTGAAATTGCAGTCTTCCTGGAAACCTGCATAAAAAAACTCTGAATCAGATTTCTGACTGGAGATAAAGAGTTAAGCGAGATGGAAAACGTGGAATATGTCAAATAAGAATCATCCGAATCCCATTTACTAATTCCAAGATTCAAGAACTGACACGAGGCAGGCTGGCCTCTTGCTCACGCGTGCCCTCCCAGGCCCGCACACGCACAGGTCTGCGCTCGTCAAAAAAAGAGAAGCTTATCTGCTATCGAATGTTTCGAAGTCTTCGCTAACCTTTTCGGCTTCGCGTGTCTCTTGGAGCCATGTAGCGCACCTTGACGCTTGACTTTTTGAGCTGCAGCTCGGATGCCATCTTCTTGTTATACCACGCCTTAACAAACAGCGGCTCAAGCTCGATGGCCTTGTTATAGCAATCGATAGCCTCTTTGTACCTGCCCAGCTTGTACAGAGCATTGCCTTTTATGTTATATGCCAGGGCATTCTCGGGATTGTGGCGGAGGGACTTTTCGCAGCACTGCAAAGACTTGTCGTATTTGCCCTGGAAATAATGAATATCTGCTTTGGCTCCCCAGGCTTCCCAGCTTTCCGGGTTTTCTTCCAGCTCCCGTTCCACTACCATCATAGCTCCATCAAGCCCTTCGCAAGAGAGCAATCGCAATGCCTTTTTAAAAGCATCATTGCCCTTGATCTCATCAGTAGATGTCGCCATCAGAGGATTGACCCCATAACGTTTTGCAATTCCGTCAATATATATTCGCGCTAACTTTCAATTCTAACATGGATCGATTGCCGATTCCATGCATTTTCTGCCGTTCCCAATTTGTCATCAGCCAACTTATGAACATGTTAACTGGATATTATAAATAGACGATTTCGCCTAACTGAAGTGGTCAAAAGCTGCAAAATCGCTAACTGAAGACTACCATTTGAAAACGCGCCAACCACGACGGTCATTGAAATCTACTCACTCAAATCTGGTCACTCAATCTACTCTCTCAAATCGGGTCCATCTATTAGCATCTTATTATTGCGATCAAGCGACTTGCCTCCTGGATTCGAAATTAATTATCTCGCCGAAGTTGACCGTTCAAGCGATACTTAAATAGAGGAGCATTTTCTAGGAAACAGTCGTTTGATCAAAAAGCTAGAACGGCAGAGGCGCAATAATGGAATACATCCTTCACCCCAGGTCTGAGATAGATGAGCGGATAAAGAGGCTTCAGTCGCAGATGAACGGCAAGAGTGGCATGGACGGAGCCATTCTCTTTCACTCCGTGGACGTTTGTTACTTCTGC
>RPOO01000305.1 GCA_003857025.1 Methanothrix sp. | reverse complement strand
TGAACGGACAGTCGGACGATCTGGCATTGATCGGACTTTCCGCGATCATACTCTCGCTATCGGTGGGATACTATTTGATCAAGAAGAGTTCGGCGGGGGAGAAGTGAAGGATCGGTGGAGGACATCAGCCGGTCCAGTCGGCGCGAAAGATGCTCTGCCTGCTCCAATACTGTCTTTGTTGCCTTCTCTTGTTTATTTCGATGTCAAATTCAGTTATATCCCCCATCTAACCATCTCTCGCAGGCCTTCTCTAAATACTTGAAAGCTTTTGGAATTATTTCTTTCAGGTTCAATGAATGCAGAAATAGTCTTCGCCGCCTCTATTTTGCGCAAACCGCCGCTAAAATACCCTGACTTTTTTAGCTCACGTTCCAGTGACTCCCATGTCCCTCCTTTAATTGAATCTGGATCTTTATATCTCGATCTGTATCCAAGCGTCTTAGGAACCCTGGGATAAGCTTGATTGATCGCATGAACATCCCCGAAAAACCATGCTTCAAGCTCCTCTATTGCAATTCGGTTCAAGACCTGGAACCTTTCATGGCAGTTTGAGCTCCCAGCCTTCGTTCGAGTTACTAGTCTCGCAGCATCTGCTGCCTCCTCCATTCTTCCCTTAAGAGCATCACAATCTGATCGATCTTCGTCAATCAATACCACAATGCTCCAGTCGTCAGGCAACCATTTGGCGTAGCCTCGCATAACCTGCGGTAGTTTTGATAGAAGATCGTCTTTGCACTGATAAGGATGAATCTCGAAAGATGCACTTGCACCCAAAATTTTGGGCAATATATTGAGGAGGGCGGCTTCCGCAGAGAGCTCTTCCACTAAAAATACAATATGCATGAATCGTTACTCCGCTTGGAGTCTTGCAGCCTGGCTTAATGACGAACGTTTTGGGCCGCCTGACGCCGTCAATGGATCGCCTACCTCAAAGTAACCCTCCATCCAGAGGTAGCCGAGCTGTGCGCCTTCGTCCATGAACTCTTTAATGCCCTGCATATCTGCAGCACGACGTGCCTGTGTGTAACCTTGTTCATCTCTGTAGAGCACCCAAAGCTCCTCCGGCCTCAGACCATTTACGAAGAAAGGCGAATGGGAAGTGACCATAAGCTGGGTTCTGGCAGTGGCCTGTCTGCACTCTTCAGCAAGCTCAGGTAAGAGCCTGGGATGAAGCTGGTTTTCTGGCTCTTCAATTCCTATGAGCTGAGGCGGCTGTGGATCATAAAGCAAAGTAAGGTAAGCCAACATTTTAAGGGTACCATCAGATGCGAATTTCGCCAGTATCGGCTGCTCAAAAGGGGCGTCCTTAATCTGCAAAAGGAGCCTACCGTCGGGCATAAATTCGGAGTCAACTTTCTCTAATCTTGGAACACGATGAGATAATGTATTCAAAATCAGGTTCAAACGGACCTCATGCTGTTCTTTCAAATACTGAATGACATTAGGCAGGTTATCACCGGTTGCAGACAGTCGCTCTTGAGGCCCGGCCTCAGAGAATCCCCGCGTGCTATCTGCGGTAAGATATGAAAGATACCATCCGGTTATGAACTGGCGTAGAGCGCTAACTCTTGGATTTTTAGCAAGCTGGCCGAGAGCATTCACAGCAAGCATATCAGAAGATGTCAGCATCTCATGAATCCTATCGCCCATTTCAACCGGTTTTTCTCCAGCAATTACCTGTCCCTCTCCATTTTTAAAATCGAGAAACCTAAAGGGTTTTCCTTGCTGTCCTCTCCTCCATTGTAGCCATTCCTCGACTACATAAGGGCCTGTTATGCCTTCGTCAAGGGAGAGGTGATAGGTGATGAGGGGCATGTCGCTTCTCTCGCGGTACTTCAGCTCGATCTCAATAGCACCGCTGGAGCCCCGGGTGCGAAGCTCTTTGAACCGACCTCGTTTATCCAGAGCTTTTCGCAGGCCTACTGAGAAGCATTCCGAAAGGAAAGCAAAAACATCGAAGATGGTCGATTTTCCGCTGCCATTTGGCCCAAGGAAGACCGTCAAAGGAGTGATGCCTTTCAGCTCAAGGTTACGAAGGGCTCTGTAGTTCTTTATTTTCAGATATTCGATTCTTGGAACCGATTGTTTGGCGCGGTCTCCTTCAGTCATATCTTGATCTCCGACGGATTCTTCACATCATTTACCATAATCTCACAG
Organism: Methanothrix sp.; assembly: GCA_003857025.1. Taxonomy (GTDB): domain Archaea; phylum Halobacteriota; class Methanosarcinia; order Methanotrichales; family Methanotrichaceae; genus Methanothrix. The sequence goes on along the minus strand of RPOO01000305.1, from coordinate 1,036 downwards.
TAAATAACCTTTGGCAGTAGCCCGAGATGGAAGACGGCGGGCTCACCTGAAGGATGTCGGGGCAGAAGAGGACCATGTAATCGAGGATTGCCAGCCTGGTTGGTGCGGCTTCTTTGACAAGGGATTCAGAGAGGATCAAGATGCAAGCTCCTTCAAGTTTACTTCTGCCATTGGATTATTGTCTGTGATTGCAGCATTTATTTTTGCCTAGAAAAATGCCTTAAGTTCCTTCTCGTATTCTAGCAGCATTACGATTTCCTTTTGGGTGAAATCGCCCGGCATTCTCTTTAAAAAAACGCTATTACCATATCCTCTCCAGCGGTATCTTCCCGTTATGCACCGCCGTCGCCACCAGCGCCCCGGAAAAGCCCATGCCTTCCAGCGCCAGCAGATCCTCCTCGCCCTTTACTCCCCCGCCCAAGATCAAAGGATGCTTGCTTTGCGCAGCGGCTTTTTCCAAGAATTCCAGGTCAAGCCCTGATGATGTTCCCACCCGGCTCATTTCCAGGAGAATGACCGCCTCCAGCGGCAGATCATTCAGGACTTGCAGGACTTGCAACGGCGCGAGCCCGGTCAGCAGAGGATCGCGAGCCAGAACGTTCCCGCCTTTCATATCGATGCTTACTACGATCTTCCTTTTAAGGGCGGCCTCTTTTATCAAACCGAGAGATGCCGTCTCCGTTCCCAAAATTGGGCTGACTGCATCAGGCAGTTTATTCAAATCCTCGATGTCCGAGATTCCGATATCGGCCATAGTCTTTGTCTTGGCGGAGATTGCCTCGATGGTTGCCCAATTGTCGCCTTCTCTCATCAGCCGGTTCAGGTCTGCGACGTAAATTTCTCTTGGTTTCAACTCCTCCAGAATACGCAGCGGCTGGGAGGTGGAAACGATCCTGCTGGAGCGGTCGATGGGCTCATAGCGCTTTCGCTCCCCCCGCACGGCGTGAACAACCGCACCGTTAAGTATATCGAGGACAAAGATGCATCGCACGACTGCTCCTTTCGGGATTGGTTGAATATGAGATTGTTGGTTAGC